>CALGOD010000510.1 GCA_937957845.1 uncultured Nocardiopsis sp. | reverse complement strand
AGACCGAAAGGGGGATGAATTGTTACCCATGTCACAAAATTATCCTTGGGTGGGTGAACCGGCAATAGTGTCCACGGTCCCCTGGTCTCCGGTCGTCCGGCCGGTCCTTCTCCGAGACCGGTTTCAGGGGGTGCCGATGGGTGCGGTGAGCGCTTCGGTGAGCGTGATGAGGTCCTGTGGCTTCAGTTCCATCTGTAGGCCCCGCCGACCGGCGGAGACGTAGACCGTGGGAAGGGCGGTCACCGACGCGTCGATGACCGTGCGCAGTCGCTTGCGCTGGCCCAGCGGGCTGATCCCGCCGCGCACGTATCCGGTGACCTTCTCCGCCCTGGCGGGGTCGGCCATGGTCGCCCTCTTGCCGCCCACGGCCGCGGCCAGCGCCTTGAGGTCGAGTGTGGTGCTGACGGGTACGACCCCGACGGTGAACTGTCCGTCCACCTCGGCGACCAGGGTCTTGAAGACGTGCTCACGGGGGACACCGAGCGCGTCGGCGGCGTCCGTTCCGTAGGAGTGTCCCGCATCGTCCACCTCGTAGGGATGCAAGGTGTAGGTCGTCTTGGTCCGTCCGGCGGCCACGGTCGCGGGGGTGGCTTTCGAGCTCATCGAGTTCCGCTCTCCCTCCTGCGCGCGAACGCGCTGGTGTCCGCGTCGCGGACACGCTCCGGTCTGCGTTCTCCGGCCACGCGGTATCGGTTCGCACAGCAGGCTAGGCCACCCCGGCCGTGAGAGCTCGGGGGCATGCGGGACCGGGAGGTGTTTCCTCCGCCGGGGGCCGGGATGCGGCCTGTGCCCCTTTGTGGTGGAGAACGCCGTCAGTTGAATGAGACGCCGTTATTGAGGAAGGGACCCGCGGGAAGATTGGGAAGTGTGGGGGCGGCCACGATCCGGTTCTCCCTGCGCAGAAGGCGGGTCGTCAGGGACAACCTTTCCGCCGCGTCCCTCGCCTCCAGCAAACGCTGTTTCTCCGACTGGTCCAGCACGGTGGCGGCGGCCACGGTGTAGGACAGCGAGATGGGGTCCTTGGGCAGCTCCGGTGAGGCGTCCGGCGACATCCCGATGGAGGCCAGGCGCTGGGAGTAGGTGGCGAACAGGTCGCGTACCCGCTCGGCCTGCCCGTCGGCCTCGGACCCCAACGGCTCGGGGAGCAGGGACACCGACGCGGTCGCGTACTCCTCGGAGGAGGGATCCGCCTCCGACAGGTCGATGATGGAGAACCGCGTGCCACCCTCGATGACCAGATCGAAGCGGCCGTCCTCGTAGGGGCGCACGTCGCGGACCAGTGCGGTGCAGCCGACGGTGCTGACCCGGGGCAGTGAGGTACCGGTGTCGCCGGTGTGCGGTGTTCCGGTGTCCGCGCCTCCCGCGCCCTGACCGGACTCGGACGCCACCTCGTGGCCCAGCTCGATCCACACCACGCCGAACCGGCGCGTTCCGTGTCCGGTGCCGATCGGATCGTCCTGCGTGTCCGTGGGTCCCAGCAGTTCCGAGATCAGGCGACGGTAACGGCGTTCGAAGATGTGCAGGGGAACGGTCATGCCGGGGAAGAGCACGGTGTTCAGCGGGAAGATCGGCAGGGACAAGGGCATGGCTCCAGTATGCCGTCACTCGGGGCACCGGCGGCTTTCGGCGTTCCGTGTGTTCGGGGCGGTGCTCGAACACGAACGGCCCGGCCCGGGGCCCGTGGCGGTTCTCCGCGACGGGCGCCCGGGGTCCGAGCCGGATGGAGGGGCCGCCTCTCGGCGGCCCGTCACCGAAGGTCAGGAGACGGCGGGGCCGGCGGTGCCCGGGGCGCCCAGGCCGCCGTCGTCCTCAGCGGGCATGTCGCGGGCGACGAAGGTCTCCACGTCGAACAGGTTGCCGTCGGCGCGATCCACCACGTTGAGCAGGGTCGACATCTTGGCGACCTCCTCGGTCTGCTCCTGGATGAACCACTGCAGGAACTGCTCGCCGGTGTAGTCGTCCTCGTCACGGGCGACCTTGGCCAGCCGGTGGAACTGGGCGGTCACCGCACGCTCCTGGCGCAGGGCCAGCGCGACCAGGTCGCGCGGGGCGGAGAAGTCGGTCTCGATCTCGTCCACCCCCGGAAGGGCGAAGGGAACGTCGTTGTCCAGGAGGAACCGCACGATCATCATCGCGTGGTCGCGCTCCTCCAGCGACTGCTCGTAGAAGACCCGTGCCAGTTGGGGAAGGTCCTGGTCGTCGAACCATGCGGCGATGGCCACGTACTGGTGGGAGGCCGTGAACTCGTGCCGCACCTGGTCGACCAGGAGTCGATGGAACTTGGAAAGGCCGATATCGCTGCTCTTGTTCGAACTCATAGCCTCACGATAGCGCATAAAAAACCTTTTGCGAAAAACCACACGAAGTGTCCGGAATGGTTAGGCAAGCCTTTCACAAGATTAATAAGGTTAGGTATTCCAAAGTAAGGTCAGGCTTCATTTCGTCCTTTTTCGGTCCTGGTCCGCCGACACCCGGGGCGATGCGTACCCGCCGGTCGCGCGGGTGTGGTGTCCATCATCCGGACGCCATCACCCACGGAATGGACTATGGGCCTAGACTGGGAGCGTGATCAGTCGAATCGACCTCCGAGGCACCCAGGGCGACCCCCGCCAGGCACTTCCACGCGCGGAACTGGACGTGGCCGCCGCAGTCGACCGCGTACGCCCCATCTGTGAGGACGTGCGCCATCGCGGAGTCGAGGCGCTGATCGAACTCACCCAACGCTTCGACGGGGTGCGCCTGACCGACGTCCGCGTCCCCAAGGACGCCCTGGAGACGGCCCTGGCCGACCTGGACCCCGCCGTGCGAGCCGCGCTAGAGGAGTCCATCCGCCGGGCCCGCGCGGTCCACCGCGCCCAGCGTCGTACCGACCACACCACCCAGGTCGTGCCCGGTGGCACCGTCACCGAGAAGTGGATCCCCGTGGACAGGGTCGGCCTCTACGTACCTGGTGGCCGGGCCGTCTACCCCTCCAGCGTGATCATGAACGTCATCCCCGCCCAGGAGGCGGGTGTGCGCTCCCTGGCGGTCACCTCCCCGCCCCAGAGCGAGTTCGGCGGACTGCCGCACCCGACGATCCTCGCCGCCTGCGCGCTGCTCGGCGTCGAGGAGGTCTACGCCGTCGGCGGGGCCCAGGCCGTCGCGATGTTCGCCTACGGCGCGGGCCCGTGCGAGCGCGTCGACATGGTCACCGGCCCCGGCAACATCTGGGTCGCCGCGGCCAAGCGTCTGCTCAAGGGGGTCATCGGCATCGACGCCGAGGCCGGTCCCACCGAGATCGCGATCCTGGCCGACGCCACCGCCAACCCCGACTACGTCGCCGCCGACCTGATCAGCCAGGCCGAACACGACGTCGTCGCCGCCTCCGTCCTGATCACCCCGGACGAGGACCTGGCCGAGGCCGTCACCGAGCGCCTCACCGTCCGCGTGGCCGCCACCAAGCACAGCGACCGTGTCCGCGAGGCCCTGTCCGGACCCCAGTCGGGCATCGTCATGGTCGACGACCTCGACCACGGCCTCGCCGTCGTCAACGCCTACGCCGCCGAACACCTGGAGATCATGACCGCCGACGCCGCCACCTGGGCCGCGCGCGTGCGCAACGCGGGCGCGATCTTCGTCGGCGACTTCTCCCCGGTCTCCCTCGGCGACTACGCCGCGGGATCCAACCACGTTCTGCCCACCGGAGGCTGCGCCTGCCACACCGGAGGCCTGAGCGTGCAGACCTTCCTGCGTGGAGTGCACATCGTCGACTACGACCGGGACGCGCTGGCCGACGTCGCCCACCACGTCATCACCCTGGCCAACGCCGAGGACCTGCCCGCGCACGGCGAGGCCGTCGCCGCGCGTACGGACCCGGCCTGAGCCCGACGGCCGCCCATCCGGCGGGGTCGGGTGCGTCCGGGCCTTCGTGGCCGTGCAGGCCGCGAAAGCCGCACCCGCCCGCCCACAACCGACCATGAGCGTGGACCTGTGAGCTTCACCCTGAACGATCTGCCCCTCCGCGACGACCTGCGCGGCCGGTCGCCCTACGGCGCCCCGCAGCTGGACGTCCCGGTGGTGCTCAACACCAACGAGAACCCGTACCCGCCGTCGCCCCGCCTGGCCGAGGCCATGGCCGAGGCGGTCACCGAGGTCGCACTGGGGCTGAACCGCTACCCCGACCGGGACGCGGTCCGGCTGCGCGAGGGGCTGGCCGCCTACCTCGGACACGACCTGGGCGCGGACCAGGTGTGGGCGGCCAACGGCTCCAACGAGATCCTCCAGCAGATCCTGCAGGCGTTCGGCGGGCCC
>CALGOD010000509.1 GCA_937957845.1 uncultured Nocardiopsis sp. | reverse complement strand
CGAGATTCCGTCTTGTGACTGGAGTTCAGACGTGTGCTCTTCCGATCTCACCGAGTAGATCTCGTGACCCTCGCTTCGGGGTCGGTGGTGGCTGGAGACGGTGATCAGGTCGCCGACCTGTCCGTCCTGGCCGGTCTCCTCGGTCACCTCGCGTCGCAACGCGGCGCGTACGTCCTCTCCGGGGTCCACGCCTCCGCCCGGCAGGTGCCAGGTGCCCGCTCCGGGGAAGCCCTCGGCGATCCTGCTCAGCAGGAAGCGGCCGTGGGGGTCGACGGCGATTCCGTAGGAGGCGAACCGGCGCAGTCGGGGGCGGTCGGGTGGAAGGGCCTCCTCGTCGGCCAGTTCGGACGCGAGTGGGCGTAGACCGGCCTGTGCGGCCGGTGAGGGCCAGTGCTCCTCGGCTCCGTGTTCGGCGAAGACCACGCGATCGATGTGCAGGGGGGTGCCGTCGGGTGCCCGGGTCAGTTCGGTGAGCACGTCCAACGCGCGCAGGGGCGTGTTCTCCGGGAGGCCGCCCAGGTCGCGTACCGCCTCGGCCGGGTCCTGACCGAACAGCACACGAGTGCCCCGCACCCGGGATCCGGTGACCAGGTGTGCGGTGACGCGTCGCCGTGGGGTCGGGGTCACAGGGATCCCACGGTGGGGGCGGGGTTGGTCAGGCCCGTGGCGCGCAGCAGGTCCTCCAGCCCGGTGATGGTGTGCACGCCCTCGAAGCGATGCTGGCCCCGGCGGTCGATCATGACCGGGTGCATGCGTGCGGCGATGGCGCCCACGCCGTCGGCCTGGATCTGGTCGCCCACGTGCCAGCACGCGGCGGGGTCCACCCCCATGCGCTGTGCCGCGGTGTGGAAGATGCGCGGGTCGGGTTTGCCGACCCCCACGGTGTCGGCGCATACCACGGCGTGGAAGTAGGGGCCCAGCTCCAGAGCCTGCAGTTTGGCGTGCTGTAGGGCCTCCACGCCGTTGGTGACCACGGCCAGGCGGTAGCCGGCCGAGGCCAGGGCGTTCAGGGCCGGGATGGTGTCGGGGAAGACCTGCCAGGCCGAACGGTGCGCGTCCAGGTACAGGCGGTAGAGGTCGTCGCAGTGCTGGTCGGCGATGTCGCTGTGTCCGGCCTGTACGGCCAGCGCGCGGATGCGTTCACGGCGCTGTTGCTCCAGGCTCAGACGGCCGCGCAGGTAGGAGCCGAAGGAGATCTCGGTCTGTACGTCCCACAGGCGGCGCGCGGCGCCGAAGTCGGGGTGACCGAGCCGCTCCATGACCGCGTGGAGCCCCGCGGACGACGCGGCGAGATCGTCGATGAGGGTGTCGTCCAGGTCGAAGCAGATCGCTGTCGGAGCTGCGGGTGTGTTCGGCATTGTTCCTCAAGTCGGTGGGCATGACAAAACATGCCAACGCTAACCCGTGAAGGTGACGGAATAGGTGTAAACCCCTGCTAAAGGGATGTGACCCAGGACACTTAAAAGGGTGGGGGCAAGGCTGCGGCCGCTCACGGATCACGGCAGCCGCTGGAACCACAGCAGCGACGTCAACGCCGTGGCCAGCGACAGCATGATCGCCACCAGGACGAAACGTGTGACGATCTCCTCATGGACCACCTCGGTGCCCAGGGACGAACCGATGTCCTCGTAGACGCCGTCCAGCTCCGACTCGCTCTCGGCCTCGTAGAAGTGCCCGCCGGTGTCCTGGGCCAGACCCTGCAACGCCTCCTTGTCGATGTCGGCCGGCACCTGGTACCCGTCGATCTCGATCATCGCCGCGCCGCTGCCGAAGGCGATCGTGGACACCGGCACTTCCTGTTCGGCCGCCACGGCCGAGGCCTGTGAGATGTCACGACCGCTGGTGTTCTCACCATCGGAGAGCAGCACGATCGCCGAGGGCGGCGGATCCTGCTCGGAGTCCTCGTCGAAGCCGCGGATGGACTCCAAAGAGGCGAACACCCCCTCGCCGATCGCGGTCCCCGGACCCAGCTGCAGATTCTCGATCGACCCGACCACCGCCTGGTGGTCCTGGGTGGGGGAGGAGACCACCGTCGCGGTGGAGGAGAAGGCCACCAGCCCCACGTTGAACCGGTCGGGGAGGGTCTCCACGAAGCCCTGGGCCGACTCCTTGGCCGCGCTCAGACGGTCGGGGTCGATGTCGGTGGCCGCCATGGACAGGGACACGTCCACGGCCACCATGATCGTCGCCCGCTCCCGTGGTTGCTCCACCGGCATCGCGGGCACCGCCATGGAGGCGATGAGCACCCCCAGCGACAGGCTGAACAGCACCGCCGGAACGTGTCTGCGTACGTCCGGTCGGTGCGGCGCCACCTGGTCCAACAGTGACAGGTTGGTGAAGCGCACCGTGTACTCGCGCCGCCGGGTCTGGGCGAACACGTACGCGCCCACCAGCAGTACGAGCAGAAGCAACCACCACAGCCGCTGGGGCTCCAGGAAGGTCATCGCTCGGTCCCCCGTGCCTCGGCTCCATGTCCGCGGGTCGCCGCCCGCGCCCTCGTTCGGTTCATGTGGCCCTTCCCGTTCAGCGGGGCGTCGCCGGGGTGTGGCGGGCCAGGTGGTGCGCGGTACGCCTCTGGTGGATGACGAACCGTGCCGTGTCCACTACCCAGTCACGGTCCGTTCTCAGCGAGAGATGGTGCACTCCGCACCGGCGCAGCGCCCCGCGCACCGTCGCGCGCTGGGCGGCCGCGGCCTGCCGGTAGCGTTCACGCACCGCCTGTGTCAGACGGATGTCGCGCACCCGTCCGGTACGGGGGTCGCGCAGGGACACGTCCCCCACATCGGGCACGTCCAGCTCACGTGGGTCGACCACCTCCACCACCAGGACCTGATGGCGTGTGGAGAGTTGGCGCAGGGGCCGCTCCCAGGGGACCTCACCACCGAAGGCGGGGGTGTCCAGGAAGTCGGAGATGACCACTCTCAGTCCGCGACGGCGGCGGGCACGCACCAGATCGGCGATCGCGTCGGCCAGGGTGGCCTGGTGGGGGGAGGGGGCGCTCTCGTCGCCGGTGGGCGCCGCGGCCACCGTGGCCAGTAAGGCCAACAGGGCCTCCTTGCCCGAGCGTGCGGGCCAGCGCCGGATCGTGCCCCGGTGCAGGAAGTGCGCGCCGAAGCGGTCCCCGACCTTCTGGGTGAGCAGGTTGGTCGCCACCATCGCCCCGACCGCCACCTCGCGTTTGGAACGCAGGCCCGTGCCGAAGTCCATGCTCGGCGACAGGTCCAGCAGGGTCCAGCTCTCCAGTTCGCGGTCGGCGACCAGGTCGCGTACGTGCGGGATGGTGGTGCGGGCGGTGACCGACCAGTCCATGCGGCGTACGTCGTCCTCGCCCGGCTGGTAGAGACGGGCCTCGGCGGCCTCCGAGCCCGGGCCCAGACGAAGCCCCAGGTGTTCGCCGTGCAGCAGACCCTCCAGCCGGTGCACGATGCGCAGGTCCAGGCGGCGCAGCGCGGCGTGGAGGCGGGGATCGGTGCCGATCGCGGGAGTGGTCATGGACCTCACCTCGGAGAGGCGAAGGAGGCGGTCTCCCCGCTGGGGGGCTCGTCCCAGATCACCCTGGGGGCCAACACGGTCGACAGGATACGGTCGACCACCTGTTCGGCGGTGATCCCGTCGGCCAGGGCGTCGAAGGTGAGCACCAAGCGGTGGGCGATGACGTCGTGGGCCAGGACCCGCACGTCGTCGGGCAGGACGTAGTCGCGCCCGCGTAGCAATGCCAGGGCTCGGGCCGCCGAGACCAGGCCCAGTGTCGCGCGAGGGCTGGCCCCCATCTCCAACACCTGGCGCAGGTCCGGCATCTGATGGTTCTCGGGCTCACGCGTGGCCATGACCAGCCGCACCACGTAGTCGGCGATGAGCTGGTGGACGTGTACGCGCTGGGCGTCGGCCTGTAGTTCGCTCAGGGTGACGGGGTCCAGGATCTGGTGGGCCGTGGGCGGGGTGGTCGACATCCGGCGCAGGATCTCCATCTCCTCGTGCGCGCGGGGGTGGCCGACGTTGACCTTCATCAGGAACCGGTCGCGCTGGGCCTCGGGCAGGGGATAGACACCCTCGGACTCGACCGGGTTCTGTGTGGCGATGACGATGAAGGGGGAGGGGAGGGGGTAGGTGATCCCGCCCAGGGACACCTGCCGTTCGGCCATGACCTCCAGCAGGGCCGACTGGACCTTGGCGGGAGCACGGTTGATCTCGTCGGCGAGGACGAAGTTGACGAAGACCGGCCCCAGCTCCACGTCGAACTTCTCGGTGGAGGGATGGTAGATGCGCGTGCCGATGATGTCGGAGGGCACCAGGTCCGGGGTGAACTGCAGACGGGCGAAGGAGCCGCCGGTGACCTTGGCCAGGGTGGACACCGCCAGGGTCTTGGCGATTCCGGGCACTCCCTCGATCAGGCAGTGGCCCTTGGCGACCAGGGCGATGAGGGAGCGCTCCACCATGCGCTCCTGTCCCACGATGACGGTGGACACCTCGTGCAGCGCGGCGCGCAACAGCCTGGTCGGCTCACCGGGGGCGCTCTCCGAGCCTGATGAGGGCGCGGAGCCGTTGCCGGTCTCTGCCATGTCCCGCCTTCCTCACAGGCGACCCCGCACGGTGCCGCCGGATAGGTTGTGGATCACTCACCTGTGGTGACACTACCCGTTCTGCGGGCC
>CALGOD010000508.1 GCA_937957845.1 uncultured Nocardiopsis sp. | reverse complement strand
TCGGGCGGACCGACCGGGCCGCCCACGGTGGAGGAGCGCTCCGGGCGCATCCGTCGCAGGTGCCCTCCGGATCGCCGCGCTCCCCGGGCGGGAGGTCGTCGTCCGGCCGAGGACGGTGACCGTTGGGCCTCTCCTTCGAGGGTTCCGGTCCCATGGCCGGACCTCCTCTTCCCTGGCGGCATGCGAGGAGCGGCCCGCACGATAGGAACGGTGACCGGCCGGCCCCGGGACACCACCCGCGATCGCGGGTGAGGAAGAGCCGCCGTGATCGTGTCCCGTCCCGCTTTCGACCACCCTCCCTCGAACGCCCCTGACGGGTCTTCCTTCTTCCGGCCCGCGCCCTCGGTCATGGATCGTTCCCGTTTCGTGGGCGCCCACGGACTTCCGTGCCGCATCCCCGCCGACGGGGTGCCGACGTTCACGGTGGGCGCAGCGTCGTCCGGACGTGGCCGAGTGTCCCTCCTCGTCGAGGAACCCCTCTCCGTTCCTCGACGACGGAACCCGTCCCGGTCACGCCTTCCGCACGTCGGAACTCCGTGTTCCCGACCTTGTACGCGGTGTGTCCGAGCGCCGAACGGCCCTTGGTGGCCCGAACATGGGCACCGTGCCCGTTCTCCTCCCCACCCGGCGACCGTCGACCGCACCGTCACCACGGACGCGGCCGTCCTCGATCCACCCGCGTATCCGGGTCGGGGCGGACAGGACTTCGAAAGGACGGCGGTGTGTTGTTGTCCCTCCTTGCCGTGCTCACCGTGGTCGTGTTCTCGACCCCGCTGCTGGACCGGGCGCTGGGCCGCGAGACCGGATGGCCGGTGGCGGCCGTGCTCGCCCTGGCGACCGGGCTGGTCCTGTCCCAGGGGCACCGACTGTTCGCCCAAGGACAGACTCTGGAGACCACCCTGCCCTGGATGCCCACGATCGGCGTGGGCCTGTACCTGCGCATGGACGGCCTGGCCTGGCTGTTCTGCGTGATCGTCCTCGGCGTGGGGGCGCTGGTCATGGCCTACTCCGCGCGTTACTTCCCACCGGGCCGCCGTACCGGGTTCTTCTTCCTGATGAGCCTCTTCACCATGACGATGACGGGGCTGGTCCTGGCGGACGACCTCGTCCTGCTCTTCGTCTTCTGGGAACTCACCACGATCTGCTCCTTCTACCTGATCGGCCTGTCGGGCCCCGACGCGAGCAGACCGGCGATACGTACCTACCTGCTGACCGCGATGGGCGGTCTGGCGTTGCTGGCGGCCGTGGTGCTGTTGTGGGCGCGCACCGGCACCACCCGGGTCAGCGAGGTCTTGGACGACACCTCCTGGACCCAGGACGGGGGGTTCACCACCACGGTGGCGCTGCTGGTCATCGTCGCGGTCCTGACCAAGTCGGCGCAGTTCCCCTTCCACTACTGGCTGCCCGATGCCATGGCCGCCAGCACACCGGTGAGCGCCTACCTGCACGCCGCGGCGATGGTCAAGGCGGGTGTGTACCTGGCGATGCGGTTCTCACCGGCCTTCGGTGGACTGGCGGTGTGGAATGCGGTCCTGGTCTGCCTGGGACTGGTCACGGCCGTGCTCGGCGCGGTGTTCGCCCTGCAAAAACACGACCTGAAGGAACTGACCGCCTATTCCACGGTCGGCCAGCTGGGCCTGCTGGTGGCGGCGATCGGCGTGGGGACCCCGCAGGCGCTCATCGCCGCGGGGGTGCACACCTTGGCCCACGCACTGTTCAAGTCGGCGCTGTTCATGGTGGTGGGCGTCGTCGAACACCAGACGGGTAGCCGTGATCTACGTGAGTTGGGCGGTCTGCGTCGGGCCATGCCGGTCACCGCGGCGGTGAGTGCGCTCGCCGCGTCGTCCATGGCCGGAGTGCCTCCGCTGTTGGGTTTCGTCACGAAGGAGAACCTCTTCGAGGCCATGCTGGAGACCCCGGGGCCGGTCTGGTCCGGGCCCGTGGCGGGGGCGGTCGCGGTGGCCGCGGCCGCCCTGACCTTCGCCTACGCGTTCCGTTTCGTCCACCTGACCTTCGGCGGCCGGACCGACGGGGGAACCGGGGCCGCTGAGTCGCCGGTGGAGGAGGCGGGGCGGGCCTTCCTGGTCGCGCCGGTGATCGCCTCCGTCGCGGGACTGGTGCTGGGTCTGCTCGTGAGCACGCTGAATCCGATGGCCGGGCGGGTGGGGACCGATGCCACCCATGCGGAGGCGGAGCCGCACCTGGCGCTGTGGCACGGGCTCACCCCGGCAGTGGGGATGTCGGCGGTGGCGATCCTGCTCGGTGCGCTGGTGGCCTGGCGCACCTGTGCGGGGGAGGTGTGGACCGGCAGGCGGCTCTTTCCCGTGTCGGGCACCACGGTCTTCGAAAAGCTGCACGCGGGTGTGGTCGTCCTCGGTGTACGTACGGGGGACCTGACGCGCACCGACTCCCCCACCCGCCACCTGGCCGTACCCCTCGTACTGGTGATCCTGCTGTCCGTGGTGGTGTCCTTCGCCGGTCTGGAGTACGGGGCACGGCCCGCGTCCGCCTCGCTTTCTCTGGACTGGGTCCTGGTGGCGCTGGTGACGGCCTCCGTGGCCTCTGCGGTGATGACCCGCTCGCGCATGGCCGCCCTAGCCCTGGTCGGGGTCGCGGGTTTCACCACCGCGCTGTGGTTCGTTCTGCTCGGTGCGTTCGACGTGGCCCTGACCCAGTTCCTGGTGGAGGTGCTGACGGTGGTCGTGGCGGTGCTGGTGCTGCGTCGACTGCCCCGGGGGTTCCATCGGGTCCGACGTTCGCGCACGGTCATGGCCGCCGTGGTCGCGGTCGCGGCCGGTGGCGCGGCGGGGTCGGCCGCGTATCTGTTCACCGGTCGCAGGGAACCGTCCCCGGTCTCCGAGTACTTCCTGTCCAACGCCCAGGAGGACACCGGCGGGACCAACGTGGTCAACACCATCCTGGTCGACTACCGGGCCATGGACACGCTGGGCGAGCTCACGGTCCTGGGCGCGGCCGGGCTGATCATCGTCGCCGTCCTGAACTCCGCCGGACTCACCGCCAAGGGCGGCGCCCGCCTGAGCGTGCGAAGGACGAACCCGGTCTGGGACACCGACGACAACACCGTGATCATGCGCACCGTGGCGCGCCGGCTGATCCCGTTGCTGGTGCTGTGGTCGGCCTACCTGTTGTCACGGGGGCACGACGCGGCCGGCGGCGGGTTCATCGCCGGACTGGTGGGAGGGTCGGCCTTCGCCCTGGCCTACCTCACCGCGACCAGCGCTTCGGTCGCCCGGATCCGGGTGTCCTACACGATCACCCTCGCCGCCGGTGTGGCGGTGGCGGTGGGGGCGGGGCTGCTCGGTTACGCCGACGGCTCGTTCCTGCGTCCGCTGCACGCCGACGTCCCGTTGCCCTGGGACGGCCACTTCCACTTCACCACCGCCCTGGTCTTCGACGTGGGCGTGTACCTGGCGGTGGTCGGTGTGCTGCTGAGCGCACTCAACCAGTTGGGACTGGAACCTCCCGGTCAGCGTTCGGGGGAACACCTGGGGAGGGAGGACGAGCCCCGGGAGCCGACCCACGACAGTTCGTCCGCGGGGGGCGCCCGATGACCCTCGCCATCACGATCGGTGTCCTGGTCGCGGGAGCCGTGTACCTGATCCTGCAGCGCGGCATGGTCCGTGTGGTCCTGGGGTTCGTGCTGTTGAGCCATGGCGTGAACCTGTTGTTGCTGTCGGCGGGCGGCGCGTTCCGGCGCGAACAGCCGCTCCTGGGCGTGGTCTCGCCCGAGTCGGCGGCGGACCCGCTGCCGCAGGCCTTCGCGCTGACCGCGATCGTCATCGCCTTCTCCATCACCATCTACATGCTCACCCTCGCGGCCACCGGCAGGGACGACGACACCGGAGGGTCCCCGTGAACACCGCGCTCCTGCCGCTGTTGATCGCGGTTCCGCTTCTGGGCGCCGCTCTGCTCACCGTCGTGGACCGGCCTCGGTGGCCGGCTCGGGCCGTGCTGCTGGGCCCCAACGTCGGCGCCTTGGCCGCGGGCGTGTTCTTGACCTGGCTCACCCGTGGGGGCCGCGTCTACGCGCACGACCTCGGCCTGTGGCGGGAGGGGGTGGCCATCCCGTTCGTGGTCGACGCCTTCAGCGCGCTGATGGTGACCACCACCGCCTTGCTACTGCTGGTGTGCTCGGCCTTCGCCGTGGCCACCGGTGAGACCGGGCGGCGCCTCTTCCCGCCGCTGGTCCTGGTGTTGTCGGCGGGGGTGTACGGGGCCCTGCTCACCGGGGACCTGTTCAACCTGTTCGTGTTCGTGGAGGTCATGCTGTTGCCCGCCTACGGGCTGTTGGCGATCGCGGGCACGGTGCGGGGCCTGCTGGGCGGACGGGTCTACGTCACGGTCAACCTGCTGACCTCGACGATCTTCCTGGCCGGTGTGGCTCTGGTCTACGGCGTGGCCGGTACGGTGCAGCTGGGCGAGCTGGCCGGAGCGGCCGGGGAGTCGCCACTGGTGGCCGTGAGTATGGGCGTGGTGCTGCTGGCGCTGTCGATCAAAGCGGCCGTGGTCCCGGTGCACGGCTGGCTGGCGCGCGCCTACACGGCGCCCTCGCCCGCGGTGACGGCGCTGCTCTCGGGGCTGCACACCAAGGTCGCGATCTACGCGATCTACCGCCTGTACGCGGTGGTCTTCG
>CALGOD010000507.1 GCA_937957845.1 uncultured Nocardiopsis sp. | reverse complement strand
CCGTCGACGATGTAGCGGCCCAGGCCGCCCACCCCCACGTACGCGGCGATGGTCGCGGTCGCCACCACCTGGACGGCCGCGGTGCGCGTTCCGAGGAGGATGAGCGGGACGGCCACCGGAAGTTCGAGGCGCAGCAGCACCTGGTGGCCGCGCATGCCCATGCCGAACGCGGCGTCCCGCAGCCGGGGCTCGACCCCGCGGACCCCTTCATGGGTGTTGACGAGGATCGGGGGGACGGCGAGCGCCACCAGCGCGCACAGAACCGGTACGAGTCCGATCCCGGCGGCCAGCACGATGAGGAACAGCACACCGATGGTGGGCAGGGCGCGTGCGAGGTTGGCCAGACTCGCGGTGAGGAACCCGCCCACTCCCGTGTGCCCGGTGAGCAGGCCGAGGGGGATGGCGATGGCGGCCGACCACAACAGGCCGAGAAGCGAGTAGTAGACGTGTTCGCCCATCCGCGCGGGGATCCCCGCGCTCCCGGTCCACTGGGCCGGGTCGGCGAACCACGCGAACAGGTCGGTCAGGATCTCCATGTCCGCTCCTTCTCCCCTGTGCTCCCAGAGCCGGACTCGATCGCTTCCCCTCCCGGGGAGGAGGTCCCGGCGGTGTCCGCGGTCCGGGGGCCACCGACCGTCGCGGCGGTTCCGGAGGGCACGGCCGCCGCGCGGTCCGCCCGCGAAGGCCCGCCGCCGCCCCGACGCGACCAGGGGGTGAGCAGGCGCTGGGCGAGCACGAGCACGGCGTCGGTGACCAAGGCCAACACGACGGTGAGCACGATGCCCACGACGATGGGGGCGTCGAACTGGCGACGGAACCCGTCGCTGAGGATGAGCTGGCCCAAACCTCCCAGGCCCACCAGGGAGGCGACACTGACCATGCTGATGGTGGCCACCGACGCCACCCTGAGTCCGGCGATGATCACCGGTACGGCCACGGGCACCTCCACCTGCACCAGGCGGCGCAGCTGTCCGAAGCCCATGGCCACCGCGGCCTGGCGGACGTGGTCGGGGACCTGGCGCAGTCCGTCCACCACGTTGGGCAGCAGGATCACGAGGGTGTACAGGGCCAGCGGCACGATGGCCGTCCAGTCGCTGAACCCCGTGTAGGGCAGCATGAGGAAGAACAACGCGATGGAGGGCACGGCGTAGAGCACGTTCACACCGGTCAGGACCGGCGGGTACAGGCGCTTCCAGCGTGCGCACGCCAGCCCCATCGGCAGGGCCACCGCCAGCCCGAGGAGGATGGAGAGGTAGGACAGCCGCATGTGCTGGAGGAGCCGGGGCAGGATCCCGCGGTCGGGTTCGCCCGGGTGGCTCCAGTTGGTCACACCCCAGTCGGTGACGCGCACGATCCAGTCCCAGGAGTCGGAGATCACGCGGTCACCGACCATAGAGCCGTGCCCAGATCCTCCTGGGAGACCACCCCGACCACCCGGCCGTCGGTGTCGACACCGACCGCGCGCCCGGCGGGCGAGAGCACCGCGGCGTCCAGGGCGGCGCGCAGGGAGTCGGTGGCGACGTTGAAGGTGTGACCGTAGGAGGCGAGGTCGAGTGCGCCGAGCGCGGTGCCCGCGGGCGCACGGTCGAGTTGGGCGGCGCCGGCCCAACCCAGGGGCAGACGGTCCGCGGAGACCACCAGCGCCCACGGCTCGTTCTTGTCGCGTACGGCCTCGGCCGCCCTGTCCGCGCCGGTGGCGTCCTCGAAGACGACGTCCTCTCGCAGGGACAACTCCCTGGCGGGGAAGAACGACAGGCGCCGTACTCCCCGGTCGTAGCCGACGAAGGATTCGACGAAGGCGTCGCACGGTTCGGCGAGCAGGCGTTCGGGACCGTCGTACTGGGCCAGGCGCCCACCCGGTCGGAAGACGGCGATGCGGTCACCCAGGCGCACCGCCTCGTCGATGTCGTGGGTGACGAAGACGATGGTCTTGCGCAGTTCCCGCTGCAGACGCAGGAGTTCGTCCTGAAGCCCGGCGCGCACGACGGGGTCCACGGCGCTGAAGGGCTCGTCCATGAGCAGGATGGGCGGATCGGCGGCCAGGGCTCGGGCGACACCGACGCGCTGCTGCTGACCACCGGAGAGCTGGTGGGGATAACGCTTGGCCTGGGAGGGCTCAAGACCCACCAGTTCCATGAGTTCGGCGGCCCGGGCCCGGGCTCGGGCCCGGCCCCACCCCAGCAACAGGGGGACGGTGGCGATGTTGTCGCGCACGGTGCGATGCGGGAAGAGCCCGGCCTGCTGGATGACGTAGCCGATGGAGCGGCGTAGCTCGGCGGGGTCGCGGCGGCGTACGTCCTCACCGTCGATGAGGACGGTGCCACCGGTCGGCTCGACCATACGGTTGACCATCCGCAGTGACGTGGTCTTGCCGCTGCCGGAGGGACCGACGAAGACCGTGGTCTGTCCGGTCTCGACGGTCAGGTTCAGGTCGTCGACGGCCACCGTGCCGTCGGGATAGAGCTTGGCGGCGCCCTCGAACGTGATCATGGGACGGGTCGTCTCTATTCGGGGAACCGGGGGCGGGTTCAGTGAGGGAAGGGAAAGGCCGAACGCACGCTACCCGTGGAGGGGTGGAGCAAACCGCACGACGTGGACCGTGACCGTAACGCGACTTCCCGGGAACCGGGTCGTCATCCGCCACCGGACCCGCTCAGCCCTGACGAGCGATCCAGTCGACGAGCCGGTGCAGGTCGTCGAGGATCACGTCGGCGTACGCCGCGTCCTCACCGGCCGCGTGGAGATAACCGTAGATGCCCCGGCGCAGCAGAGCGGTGCGCATCCCCGCGCGACGGGCGGGCAGGACGTCGTTGTCGACACGGTCGCCCACGTAGAGGATCTCCTCTGCGGCGATGTCGGGACGGGTGGCCCTGGCCAGGCTCAGGACCCGTTCGAAGAACGCCGGAGAGGGTTTGGCCACCCCCCAGTCGTCGGAGATGCCGATGCCGTCGACGCCCAATTCCATGGCGGCGAGGGCGGGGCCGGCCTCGGGCGGTTGGTTGCCGGCGATCACCAGGGACAGACCCGCCTCGCGCATGGCCTTGAAGGCGGGGCGCACGTCGGGGTAGAGGTCGCGTTCACCGAAGTGCTCACGCTCACCGTCGGGGTCCTCGGCCCGCCAACGGGCGCTCTCGGCCGCGAGGTCGAACCCCGGCACCAACAGTCGGAAGGCGTCGGTGATGGTGCCCCCGGAGGCGAGCACACCACCGATGGTGCCGAAGAAGGCCATGTGCGGGACGCCGAAGCGGTCGGCCCAGCGCGCGAAGATCCGAGTCTCGTCCACGAGGGTCTCGCCGACGTCGAACACCACAGTACGAATTGCCACGCTCAGGGAGTGTACAAGGCGCCTGTGACGGCCCCCGGCCCTCCGACCGGGCCGGGGTCAGCCGGGCGGGCGCAGTACGGCGAAGGCGTCGGTGATCTGCAGGCTGCGCTCGCGGAAGCGGAACAACGCCGCGGGACGTCCGCCGGAGCGTCCGGAGGGCACCGAGCGGCCCGTCTCCTCGATCTGTCCCCGGCGTAGGAGGACCCGGCGTAGGTTGGTCGCGGCCACGTCGTGGCCCAGTGCCGCCCGGTAGTAGCCCGACAGCTGCGACATGGTGAACTCCGGCGGCGCGAGCGCGAACCCCACGTTGGTGTAGCTGAGTTTGGCGCGTAGCCGTCGGCGTCCGGAGCGGACGATGGAGGCGTGGTCGAAGGCCATGGTCGGCAGCAAGGAGGCCGGGTGCCAGTCGGTGTCCTCCGGCACGGCCGGGTCGACGTCGGCCGGCACCAGTCCCAGGTAGGCGGTGGCCAGGGTCCGACGCCGAGGCACACGATCGGGGTCGCTGCGGGTCTCCAGCTGCTCCAGGTGTGACAGATCCCTCACATCCACCTTCTGGGCGAGCTGGCGTCGGATGGACCCGCCCAGGTCCTCCCCCGGGCCGAGCCGGCCGCCGGGCAGCGCCCACGCACCCTCGCAGGGCGGAAGAGCCCTACGCCACAGGAGTACCGAGAGTTCTCCGGCACGGATCTGGAGCACGACGGCGAGAGCCTCGTGCACCGAGAGCTCCGCGTGATCGACCGCGGCGCAGACGGGCTCCGCGGCATGCCCATTTTTCTGAGGGATGTCCAATTTCTCCTTTCCGTTCTCCGCCATGTTAGGCTGCAGGAGGTTTGTGCCTGACAGACAAAAACCTGTTCACCCGCACTGCCCAGCCCCGGCACGGCGCCCGCACGGCGTGCTCACAGCCTCAAGGAAGTAGTTGGACATGGCACCGGTCACTGCTACGGCGGACACCATGACCAGGCAGGAATGGGCCGACGAGGTCCGCCGCCTGGCGAAGGAGCGCGACGCTGTCATCCTCGCGCACAACTACCAGCGTCCGGAAATCCAGGACGTCGCCCACCACACCGGCGATTCCCTGGCTCTGTCCCGCCTGGCCGCCACCGTCGAGGCGAGCACCATCGTCTTCTGCGGCGTGCACTTCATGGCCGAGACCGCCAAGATCCTCGCCCCGGAGAAGACGGTCCTGCTACCCGACCCCAACGCGGGATGCTCCCTGGCCGACACCATCACCGCGGAGGACGTGCGCGCCTGGAAGGCCGAACACCCCGGCGCGGTCGTGGTCGCCTACGTCAACACCACCGCCGCGGTCAAGGCCGAGACCGA
>CALGOD010000506.1 GCA_937957845.1 uncultured Nocardiopsis sp. | reverse complement strand
ACGGTGGTGTTCAGCCACCTGATCCGAGAGCTGCGACGCACACGCCGTATCGCGCGTGTGCTCGTGCTCGCCCATCGTGAGGAGTTGCTGGAGCAGGCGGCCGACAAGATCCGCAAGGTGTCCCCTCACCTGCGTGTCGGCATCGTCAAGGGTGGACGGAACGAGCACGACAACGCACACGTGGTCGTGGCCAGTGTGCAGACCATGTCGTACCGCCGACCCTGCCGCAACCAACAGGTGGACGAGGACGGCAACCCCATGGGGCGCTGCAACCAGTGCTCCCGCTGCTCAGTACTTCCCCGTGCCGAGCAGATCAAGGGCATCCAGGCCATCATCGTGGACGAGGCACACCACGCTGCCGCCCCGAGCTACAAGCGAGTGCTTCGGCACTACGGTGGCTTCGATGAGGGCGGCATCCCCGTGGCAGGGTTCACGGCCACGATGACCAGGGAAAAGGGTGGCCTGGCCAAGGTCTGGGAGGACGTGGTCTACACCAGGGACATCGCGGACATGATCAGCGATGGCTTCCTGGTCAAGCCGCACGCCAAGCAGGTCGTGGTGCCGGGCATGGACCTGGACCAGGCGAAGAAGACGGCCGGTGACTTCACGGCCAAGAGCCTGGCCCAGCTCATGCTGGACGCCGATGCCATGAGCGAGATCGCCAAGGCGTACCAGGAGTACGCCAGCGACCGGCCGGGCATCGTCTTCTGTCCCACGGTCGAAGTGGCGCACGCCATGACCGACGCCTTCAACGACATCGGCATCCCGTCCGCCACGGTCTGGGGTGACATGGCCGACGAGGAGCGGCGGGAGGTCCTGCGCAAGCTGAACCTCGGGCTGATCCAGGTGGTGGTCAACTGCATGGTGCTGACCGAGGGTTTCGATGAGCCCAAGGTGAGCTGTCTGGTGGTGGCCCGGCCGACGATGAACCCCGGACTGTACATCCAGATGGCCGGGCGTGTGCTCCGTCCCGCACCCGAGGCGGGCAAGACGGATGCGCTCATCCTGGACGTGACGGGGGTGACCACCCGGCACAGGCTGGCGTCCATCGTGGATCTGACGGGCAAAGCCAAGAAGACCAAGAACTCCTACATGGAGGACGAGGAGGACGAGGAAGAGGAGACCGAGCCCACCATCACGGCCGAGACCGAGACCGGGATGGAGATGCAGAAGGAACTGCTGGTCATCGGCGGATGGAAGGACATCGACCTGTTCGCCGCCACTTCGGATGTGCGGTGGGTCACCTCGAAGAAGGGTTACCCCTTCATCGTGGCGGGAGGGCGCGGCTACTTCCTGGTGCCGGGCATCGCGCCGGGTACCTACCACGCTCGGGTCATCATCGACGGTGTTGCCAGCAAGCCTCCCAAGGACCCCGCCGTGACCTCGCTGGCGCGGGCTCGCGAAGAGCTGGAACGTATCGCCAGGGCCAAGGCGGGAGGCTGGGACAACAAGGACGCACCGTGGCGCGAGCGCAAGCCGAGCGACAAGCAGGCAGCACTGGCGCGCAAGATGGGAATCGACGTCACCCCGGACATGAAGGCCGGACAGGTGAGCGACGCCATCGACGCACGCAAGGTGTCACGGTTCGTTGACGCAGAGGTGGCCAGGCACGAAGAGGTTCTGGCCAAGCTGAGAGGACGGACCACGACGTGACCAACAAGCCCAAGCGCATCGGCCGAGAAGGCGAGAACGCCGTGGCTGGGCGGCTACGTGAGCGGGGAGCCTTCCCCGATGCTGAGCCCCGTGTGCTGTACGGGATCAACGACAAGGGAGACATCACCGGGACACGGGGTGTTGTGTTCCAGGTCAAGAGCGGTAAGGCCGCCGAGCAGGCGAGCTGCAACCAGATCAAGCAGTGGCTGGCCGACGCCGAGGCGCAGCGGGAGAACGCCGAGGGCAAGCTGGCCGTACTCGTGACCAAGCGGGCGGGCTGTGGAGCCAAGCGGGTCGGGATGTGGCGAGCGTTCGTCACCATGCTGACCATGCAGGACCTGCTGACCAACAGTAACTGCTGGTGCGGTGGGGTCATACCCGAATCGTTGGACAACGAGGCCGTCGAGATCACCTTCGACGCCATGATCACGCTGCTCCAGGCGGCAGGGCACGCACACAGCCCCCTGGACAGTTTCAACCAGTGAGAGAAGAGGCAGAACCATGGACCGCAGCGAGAGCATCCAGAACCTGAGCGACGAGACCCTGATCCGACTGGCCGCCGAAGCCGCCGCCCGCCAGGAGCTGGCCAAGCAGGACGCGGACACCTACAAGGACGAGATCCGCCGCCGGTTCGAGGGCAAGCACACCAAGCTCTCCGTGCCGCAGGGCGGCAACGCCCCGGGCATCGAGGTCAAGCTGACCTACCCCCGCAAGTTCAACGAGAAGCTGGCGCGGGAGCTGCTGACCGAGCAGGAGCTGACCAAGATCACCGTCGAGAAGCTGGACGGGTCCCTGGCCAAGAAGGTGCTGGCCCCGGATGACTACCGTGAGGTGACCCTGCCGGACACCACGCGCGTCGGATTCAAGGTGCTGTGAGGTGGGCCGCCACCGCAAGCCCAAGCGCGTGAAGGCCGTCGAGGCCAAGCGTGCAGAGTTCGCGGAGCAGTTGCTGGACGACATCACCGAGATCGTCCTGGACTGCTATGAGGTGACCGAGGACGGGGCAGAGTCCCCTGCCGACACGGTCTCCCGGCTGGCCCGACTGCTGGAACTCCACCGACCGCAGCAGTGACGGTGGTGTGCGTCCCTGATCCCGACGCACACCCGCCGCCTCCGCTGGAGGATAGTGAGGAGT
>CALGOD010000505.1 GCA_937957845.1 uncultured Nocardiopsis sp. | reverse complement strand
TGTTCGACACCGACACCCACGAGCTCACCGTCCTGGTGACCGACACCGCGGCCGTCAGCGCGGTCGAGGCCGCCGGTGCCGAGGCCACCGTGGTCTCCTACGGCACCGAGGGCCTGGCCGAGGTCGTGGAGGACCTCAACGAGGCCTCCGCCCAGGAGGGCGTGCTCGGCTGGTACCCCGATGTGGAGAGCGACACCGTCGTGATCGAGGTGCTGGAGGGCTCCGGCGCCGACATCGACGGCCTGATCGCCGAGGCCGGCGTGGAGGCCTCCGCGGTCCAGGTCGTGGAGACCGACCAGGCCCCGCAGGTCTACGCCGACATCATCGGCGGCGTGGCCTACTACATCGGCGGTGGCCGCTGCTCGGTCGGGTTCGCCGCGACCAACAGCGCCGGCCAGGCCGGTTTCGTGACCGCGGGCCACTGCGGCAGCGTCGGCTCCGCCGTCACCATCGGCAACGGCCGCGGCACCTTCGAGCGCTCGGTCTTCCCCGGTAACGACGCCGCCTTCGTCCGCGGTACCTCCAACTTCACCCTGCGCAACCTGGTCTCGCGCTACAGCTCCGGCGGCACCCAGGCCGTGACCGGCACCACCCAGGCCCCCATCGGCTCGGCGGTGTGCCGTTCCGGCTCCACCACCGGCTGGCACTGCGGCACCATCCAGGCCCGCAACCAGACGGTCCGCTACCCGCAGGGCACCGTCAACGGCCTCACCCGCACCAACGTGTGCGCCGAGCCCGGCGACTCCGGCGGCTCCTTCATCTCCGGTTCGCAGGCCCAGGGCGTCACCTCCGGTGGCTCGGGCAACTGCCGCACCGGCGGCACGACCTACTACCAGGAGGTCATGCCGATGGTGAACTCCTGGGGCGTTCGGATCCGCACCAGCTGACCCGTTCCTCCTCTGACACGTCCCCCGTCCGCGCGTTGGCGCGGGCGGGGGACGCCCATGTGGGCGCTCTTTCGGTCCGCCCCCGGGATCAGGCGACGCGGTGGACGATACGCCCGTCGAGCACCGTCATCCACGCGTTCACCTCGCGCAGCCGCTCCTGGGGCAGGGACTCCACGTCCTGGTCCAGGACCACGACGTCGGCCAGGTGGCCGGGGCGTAGAGCGCCCAGACGGTCCTCCACACCCAGCGAGTGGGCGGCGTCCAGGGTGTGGGCCCGCAGGGCCTCGTGCAGGGTGACCGCCTGCTCGGCGCCGATCGGCTCCCCCTCACGCGTGGTGCGGCGCACCGCGTTGGCGACGGTGTCCATCGGACGCAGGCTGGAGACGAAGGAGTCACTGGAGAGCACCGGGCGCAGACCCAGGTCGATCTCCTCACGCATGGGCTGCAGCCGGTGGGCCCGCTCCCCCAGGCGCCGCATGAAGTCCCCGCCGCTGTCATGAAGGAAGTTGGGCTGGTTGACGGGGATCACCCCGTACTCGGTGAAACGTCTGGCCTGTTCAGGGGTGGGGTAACCACAGTGCTCCACCCGCGGGCGCGGGTCGGGACCGCTCACACGCGCGGCCGAGGCGATGGCCGCCAAAGTGTTCTCCATGGCGACGTCGCCCTGGGTGTGGACGGCCACCTGCCAGCCCTCCCTGGCCGCACGCGTGACCAGGTCGACCAGCTGGTCGGGGTGGTGGTAGAGACTGCCCTCGAACTCACCGTGCTCACCGTAGGGCACGCTGAACTTGGCGGTTCCGCCCAGCAGAGTGCCGTCGGAGTAGAACTTCATGCCGGTCAGGCGCAGCCAGTCGTCACCGAAGGGGCTCGCCAGTCCGGCGGAGGTGAGCGCGTCCAACTGGTGGGAGAGCGGCATGCCGAACGTGCGCAGCGGCAGGGTCCCGGCCGCGCGGGCGGCACGGTACACGCGCAACTCACGGGCCGAGACCTGCGGGTCGCACACGGTGGTGACCCCTGCCGACAGGTAGGGGGCGGCGGCGTCCGACAACCACCCTAGGAGCTGCTCGGCGGGCAGGTCGGTGTGGAAGTTGGGTCCGTGGCAACCGATGTCCACGGCCAAGGGCAGCAGCAGTTCCATGGCCGAATCCAGGACCATGCCGGTCAGACGTCCTCCCTCGTCGCGGACGAAGGAACCGCCCGCCGGGTCGGAGACGTCCTCGCCGATACCGCTCCAGGTCAGGGCCGCGGAGTTGACCACGGCCTGGTGGCCGGAGACGTGGTAGACGATCACCGGATGTTCGCTGGTGGCCTCGTCCAGGTCACGCCGTGTGGGACGTCCCCCCGGGAACTTGGCGTCGTCCATGTGGAAGGCGCGGATCCACTGCCCCGCCGGGGTGCGCTCCGCCTCGGCGGCGATGACGGCGACCAGGTCGGACGCACTCGCCACACGGGGATAACCCGCGTCGACGGCGGCCAGGGACTCGGCGGTGGACAGCAGGTGGTTGTGCGGGTCGATGAACCCGGGCAGGACGGTCCGTCCGCCCGCGTCCACCTCCACGGCTCCGGGACCGGCGGCGGCACGGGCGGCCTCCGGGCTCCCGGCCAGGCGCACCCGCCCCTCGCGCACGGCCAGGGCACTGGCCCGTGGGTTGGTGTCGTCCATGGTCAGGACCTTGGCGTTATGGATGAGTAGACCGGGCACGGCTGCTCTCCTCCTCTGTGGGCCGACACCGGGCCGGTGGTCCGGCGATGGTGCCGTGACGGGATCTCAGGACGCGGTGGTCAGGTCGGCGTCGCGGTACCAGGGAGCCTTGGCCAGGCAGGCGATGCTGACCACGGCCATGAGCATCAGCAGCCCGGCCACGGGCACGATGCTGCCGGTGACGGCGAGCAGGGCGGTGCACACGATCGGGGACAGACCACCGAAGATCGCGCCCGCGACCTGATAGGCGATGGAGATGCTGGTGTAGCGGGTGCGCGGCGGGTACATCTGGGCCAGCACACGGGCGATGGGGCCGTAGACGGCGGCCATGACCAGGCGCATGAGACCCAGCATCAGGAAGATCAGGACGGTGCTTCCGTTGTCCAGGAGCAGGAACTGCGGAAGGGCCAGCACGATGACACCGACCAGACCGGCGACGACCACGCGCACGGTCCCGATGCGGTCTCCCAGCCAGGCCACCAGCGGAGTGGCGACGAGCTCGATGAACGCCGCCACGCTCAGGGCGTTGAGGATGACCTGTTCGCTGATGCCGACGTCGGTGACGGCGTAGCCCTGCAGGAAGGTGGTGACGATGTAGTAGCCGCCGACCGCCACCGGAAGGATGCCGATACCGAGCAGCAGGGACCGCCAGGAGCCGCGCACGGCCTCACGCACCGGCAGTTCCTCGGGCAGGTCCTGCTTCTCCTGCATCGCGGAGAAGACCGGGGACTCCTCCACCTTCAGGCGGATGAGCAGTCCCACCAGGACCAGCAGGATCGAGGCCAGGAAGGGCAGGCGCCATCCCCAGCTGTAGAGCAGGTCGGTGTCCCAGGCCGCGATGATCCCGAACGATCCCGTGGCCAGCAGCGCACCGGCCGGGTTGCCGAGCTGGGCGAAGGAGCCGTAGAAGGTCTTGCGCTCCTCCGGGGCGTGCTCCACCGCCATCAGGACGGCGCCTCCCCACTCCCCGCCCACGGCGATGCCCTGGATGAAGCGCAACAGCACCAGCAGCAACGGAGCCACGAACCCGATCTGCTCGTAGGTGGGCAGCAGACCCACGCAGAAGGTGGCCACGCCCATCATCAGCAGGGTGATGACCAGGGCCGACTTACGCCCCAGGCGGTCGCCGAAGTGTCCGAAGACCAACCCGCCCAGAGGCCTGGCGAAGAAGCCCACCGAGAAGGTGGCGAAGGAGGCCATCAGACCGATCAGGGGGTCGGTGCCCGGGGGGAAGAAGAGGGTGCCGAACACCAGGCCGGCCGCCGTGGCGTAGATGTAGAAGTCGAACCACTCGATGGTGGTCCCGACGAAGGCCGCCACCGCCGCACGCGCCGGGTGCGGGGAGGTGGGGGCGTTCCGTTCTGACATGGCTGCTCCGTTGGGCACTCGACTGGACCTGGTGCACCGGCCAGGGCCGGCGCAGTGGTGACCACGGCCGATGATTCACGTTCTGTTGTGACCGTAGACACCGAAGGGCTCTTCGGCCTGGGACGATATGCACTTCCTAGCCTGTTACACAGGTGCGAAACGCACAGTGCGCGAGGTGTGAGGAGGCAGGGGTGGTCGTCACGGTCCGCGATATCGTCACCGATCCCTCCCTGGAGGTGCGGATCTCGGCTGGACACGCCGGTCTGGACCGCGCCATCAGGTGGGCGCACGTCACCGAACTCCCCGATCCGGTGCGGTGGCTGCGCGGCGGTGAACTGGTGTTGACGGTCGGCCTGGGGCTGGGTTCCGATGAGGAGGAGCGCCGAGCCTACGTGCGCCGGTTGCACGGGGCCGGGTGTGTGGGCCTGGCCTTCGCGATCGACGTGTGGGTACGCGACGTCCCGCCCGAGGTGCTGGCCGAAGGCGAGGCACTGGGGCTGCCGATCCTGCGGGTGGAGGGAGGAACGTCCTTCATCGCGGTGGTGGAGACCGTGGCCGATCGCTACGCGGCCGAACGCACACGCGAGCAGCAGCACGTGCTCACCGCCCAGGACGCGATGGCACGCGCGTCGCTGCGGTCGGGGCCGATCGGGGTGATGCGCGAACTGTCCTCGGCCACCTCGGGGGCGTCGTTGCTGTCGGACCGCAACGGGATGACGAGCATCGCCTTCCCCCAGGCCGAGCAGCCATGGCATACGTTGGTGCGCTCCACCCTGGTGAGACGTCCGCGAGGGATGACGATCCTGGCCGACGGTGAGGCGACCGTACTGCTGCAGACACTGGGGCCCAGCGGCCACACGCTCGGTTGGCTGGCATTGCGCTGCCTAGGGGAGGCGACCCCGTACGTACGGATGCTCGCCAACCACGCGGCGTCGTTGCTCGCGGTGGACCTTCTCCACTCACGGGACACCCGGCGTGCGCTGTACCGTGCACGGGCTCCGGTGCTCTTCGCGGCGCTGACGGGGCGCGCCCGGACACCACTGGACCTGCCCCCTCCCCCCTGGGAGGTGGTGTGCCTGCGCGGCCCCCGTACCCGGCAGCTGATGGACCACGCGGCGGACGCGCTGACCGAGGTGCTGGGTGACACCGAAGCCGCCCACAGGAGCGGTCTGTGCGTCGTGCGGGACGACGTGGTGGCGATCCTGCCCGACCCCGGCGGCACCCGCCTGGGGCGTCGGTTGTTCTCGGTCCTCTCCGGTCTCGCCGAAGGACCCCACGCCGCCGGCGCCTGTGGTGCACGCGACCCCGACGATCTGCCCTCGGCCGTGGAACGGGCCCGTCAGGTCACCACGGAGGGCTACCAGCACGTGGACGAGACCGACGCCTGGTCGTTGCTGCGGTCCATGGTCCCCGACGAGGGGGTGCGCGCCTTCGACCAGGCCGTCCTCGGTCGGCTGCGTTCCCACGACGCGCGCAACGGCACCGAACTGGCCCACACTCTGCGCCACTACCTGGACAACAGCGCCCAGTCGGAGGCGACCGCCCGGGACCTGCGGATCCACCGCAACACCCTACGGTCGAGACTGCGCGTCGCCGAACGGGTCATGGACCGCACACTGTCCGAACCCCGGACCCGTCTGGAACTGTGGACCGCCCTGAGTCTGGAACCGATGCGCTGCCACGACGGCAGCTGGCACACGTGAGGCTCCGGACGTGGCACGGGAGGTCGGGACCCCCGACCTCCCGCCCGTGGGTCAGTGCCCGCCCGTGAGCACCGAGACCAGGTCGGCCGCCGTGTCGGAGGCGTCCAGCAGGCCTCCCACGTGCTCCTTGGTCCCCCGGAGCGGATCCAGGGTCGGTACCCGCTGCAGGGAGTCATGGCCCGGAAGGTCGAAGATCACCGAGTCCCAGGAGGCGGCGGCCACCTCGTCGGCGTACTTGGCCAGACAGC
The DNA here is from genome assembly GCA_937957845.1 of uncultured Nocardiopsis sp. GTDB lineage: Bacteria > Actinomycetota > Actinomycetes > Streptosporangiales > Streptosporangiaceae > Nocardiopsis. The sequence goes on along the minus strand of CALGOD010000505.1, from coordinate 1,640 downwards.
GCCCGCGGAAATAGGCCCGGGTGTCCTCCGGAGGCTCGGTGACGGCGCGCTCCACCTCCGCCTCGTCCACCAGGCGCCGCATCCGCCCGCGTTCCACCAACCGGTTGTAGATCCCCTTGTCGGCGCGCACGTCCGAGTACTGCAAGTCCACCAGCTGCAGACGCGGGTGCGACCACTCCAGGCCGTCCCGGCTGCGGTAGCTCTCCAACACCTTGAGCTTGGCCACCCAGTCCAGCTCGTCGGCCAGACTCATCGGGTCCGTGCCCAGCCGCTGAAGCACCGACTCCCAGCGGTCCAGGACGTCGGCGGTGTCGGGGTCCACATCGGTGCCGAAACGGTCCTCGACGTACTTGCGGGCCTGGTCCAGGTACTCCGCCTGCAGCTCCAGGGCGGTCATCCGCCGCCCGTCGCGCAACCGCACCCGGTGGGTCAGTCCGGGATCGTGCGAGACCGCCCTCAGGTCGGCGACCGGAGTCTCCAGGGACAGGTCCGCCTCCAGGAAGCCGTCCTCGATCATCGACAGCACCAGCGAGGTCATGCCCAGCTTGAGATAGGTGGAGATCTCGCTCAGGTTGGCGTCGCCGATGATCACGTGCAGACGCCGGTAGCGGTCGGGGTCGGCGTGCGGTTCGTCCCGGGTGTTGATGATGGGACGCTTCAGGGTGGTCTCCAGCCCCACCTCGACCTCGAAGAAGTCGGCGCGTTGGGAGAGCTGGAACCCCGCTCCCTGCCCGTCCGAACCGATTCCGACCTTGCCCGCGCCGACGATGACCTGCCGAGAGACGAAGAAGGGGATCAGGTGCCGGACGATGTCACCGAACGGCGTGGACCGTTTCATCAGGTAGTTCTCGTGGCAGCCGTAGGCGGCGCCCTTGTTGTCGGTGTTGTTCTTGTACAACTGGATGGGTTCGATCCCCGGTGTGGCACCAGCCCGGGCGGCGGCGTCGGCCATCACCCGCTCGCCGGCCTTGTCCCACAGCACCGCGTCGCGCGGATTGGTGACCTCCGGCGCCGAGTACTCGGGATGGGCGTGGTCCACGTACAGACGGGCCCCGTTGGTGAGGATGACGTTGGCCAGACCCAGATCCTCGTCCGTGAGCTGGCTCGGGTCGGCTGTCTCGCGCGCCATGTCGAAGCCGCGCGCGTCGCGTAGCGGGTTCTCCTCCTCGAAGTCCCAGCGGGCACGCCTCGCCCGGGCAGCCGAGGCGGCCCGATAGGCGTTGACCACCTGGGTGGAGGTGACCATCGCGTTGGCCCCGGGGTTGCCTGGCACGGAGATCCCGTACTCGGTCTCGATACCCATAATCCGCCGCACACTCATGATGAGAGGTTATCCACCGTGGCCCGGTCTTGAACGCTTCCGCGCCAATTGTGGCCCAAGTGCCGTGTTCCCGGGCGTTGCGCGGCTTCGGCTCACGGCATGGCGGAGGCCCGCCGGAAGTTCCGGCGGGCCCCTCCCATCGTGCTGTTACAGGTACTGGCCGGTGTTGGGCACCGTGTCGATGCTGCGACCGGAGTCCGCACCCTTCTTGCCCGTGACCAGGGTCCGGATGTAGACGATCCTCTCGCCCTTCTTTCCGGAGATCCGCGCCCAGTCGTCGGGGTTGGTGGTGTTGGGCAGGTCCTCGTTCTCGCTGAAC
>CALGOD010000504.1 GCA_937957845.1 uncultured Nocardiopsis sp. | reverse complement strand
TCACCCCATGCCCACCCGTCACCCTCCACCAACCCTCAACCGCCGGCCTCCGGCTTCCCGGTTCAGGGTTTTCTCCACAGCGCACACGGTGGCGCGCTCTCAGTCCAACTGCGGAACGACCTGGGACGCGACCAGCTCCAAGTGGTCCAGATCGGACATGTCCAGCATCTGCAGATACATACGTTCAGCCCCCGCCTCGGCGAACCGGCCGATCTTGTCCACCAGTTCGTTCGGAGTGCCGGCCAGACCGTTCTCCCGCAGTTCGGGCACTTGGCGGCCGATCCTCTCCGCGCGCCGGGCCACCTCCGCCTCGTCCTTGCCCACACACAACACCTGGGCGGCCGAATAGGCCATCGGCGTGGTACGCCCGGCGGCCCGAACGGCGGCCCGGGTGCGCTCGAAGGCCGCCGCGGTGTCCTTCACGGAGGAGAAGGGCACGTTGTACTCGTCGGCGTACTTCGCGGCCAGTCGCGGAGTACGCCTGGGCCCGGTCCCACCGATCAGCACCGGCGGACGCGGTGCCTGCTTCGGTTTGGGCAGAGCGGGCCCCTCCGACAGGCGGTAGTGCTCACCCTCGTATCGGAAGGTCTCCCCCACCGGGGTCTCCCACAGCCCGGTGATGATCTCCAGCTGCTCCTCGTAGCGGTCGAAGCGCTCACGGGCCGTGGCCGGGAAGGGAATCCCGTAGGCCGTGTGCTCCTGCTCGAACCAACCCGCGCCGAAGCCGAACTCCACCCTGCCGCCGCTCATGTGGTCGACCTGGGCGACGGAGATGGCGAGGGGACCCGGGTAGCGGAAGGTCGCCGCGGTCATCAGTGTGCCCAGACGGATCCGGGAGGTCTCGCGCGCCAGGCCGGCGAGGGTGACCCAGGCATCGGTGGGCCCTGGAAGTCCACCGGCACGACCCCCCATGTACAAAAAGTGATCAGACCGAAACAGAGCGTCAAAATTCAGGTCCTCCGTGGCCCTGGCGACGGCGAGCTGGTCCTCATAGGTGGCCCCCTGCTGGGGCTCAAGGAAGATCCTTAGGCGCATACACCCCACTTTCTCCCACAGCACGGGCCGAACCGAACGCGCCGCGCGGTTACCGTGGAAAAGGCGACCCCCGCCCGACCTCCGCAGAACCGAACCGTGCCCCCCTCGCGATAGTCCCCACGTGAAGCTGTTCCGTCGCGCGCGCCGCCGCGCACCCGACTACGGACCCGACAGCACCGACGCCGTGCTGTTGGCCGCCGTCGCCACAGGCCGGACCCGGGCGCTGGAGATCCTGCACCACAGGCACGCGCCATGGTTGCGGACGCGACTGCGCTACCGCTGCTCCGACACCGACCAGGTCGACGCCGCCCTCCAGGAGACCTTCCTGGCGGTGTGGCGTAACGCGGGTTCCTTCACCCCCCGTCCCGGTGACACCGACGCCGGGGCCTGGCTGTGGACCATCGCGATCCGTCAACTCATCTCCCAGCTGCGCAAACGCACCAACCAGTGGATAGCCGGCGGTGACACCGACTACGAGGTCATCGGCGACGCCTCCGCGGAGGACACCGTGCTGCTCAACATCGAGCACGGACCGCTGGGCGCCGCCCTGCACTCCCTCTCCCCAGAGCTGCGCTCGGCCATTCAGGCCACGGTGCTCGACGGGCTCACGGTCCGGGAGGCCGCGCAAATACTCCAGATCCCCGAAGGGACCGTCAAGACACGGGTCATGCGCGCCAAGGCGCGCCTACGGGAGGCATTGACATGAGCTGGCACCTGACCCCTGCCCAGGCGCACGAATACGCCGACCACCGATCCGACGACGTCACCGCCATGTCCGTGGAGGCCCACATCACCGGCTGCGCACCCTGCCGCGCCCTACTGCCCACCGACGAGGAATGGCTGGCCAGGAGCTGGGCGGACCTGCGCGACGTGGTGGACCGTCCCAGGCGCGGAGCCGTCGAGACGCTGCTGTCCTCCCTGGGCGTGCGCGAGAGCACCGCCAAACTGCTGGCCGCCACCCCGGGGCTGTACCGGGCCTGGTTGCTGGCCACGGTCGCGGTGCTGACCGCCGCCCTGCTGGCCGCCCACCACCTGCCACGCGGCTCACTGATGTTCGCCTTCAGCGCCCCGATCGTTCCTCTGGCGGGTGTGGCCATGGCCTACGGGCGCGGTGTGGACCCCGCGCACGCACTGACCTCGGTCACACCGCTGGCCGGCCAAAGACTGCTGTTCCTGCGCACCTGCGCGGTGCTGATACCCGCGCTGGTCCTGTGCACCTCGGCGGCGCTGCTGCTGCCCTCGACCCACACGCCATGGTCGGCGGCCCTCTGGCTACTGCCGGCGCTCACCCTCGTGACCGTCTCCCTGATGCTCAGCCGCTGGATGCACCTGGGCATGGCCAGCGCCGCGGTGGGGCTGCTGTGGCTGGTCGCCCTGACCGCTCTGGGCGTGTTCGAGAACACCACACCACTGCAGCTGATCGCCCCCCAGACGCAGATGTGGTGGGCGGCCGCGCTCGCCGCCTTCCTCACGACCCTTCTGTGGCGGGTGAGAACGGCTTGAACACGACGACCACGACCGCCCCGGTCCACGTGCGCGGACTGGTGCGCCGCTACGGTACGCGCGCCGCGCTGGACGGCGTCGACCTGGACCTGTGGCCGGGGGTGACCGGGTTGCTGGGCCGCAACGGTGCCGGCAAGACCACCCTGTTGCGATGTCTGGCCACGGACCTGGAACCCACGGACGGTGCGATCCGCGTCCTGGGACATGACCCCGAGCGCACGTCCGAGCGGACGCGTATCCGGGGCCGCCTGGGCTACCTTCCGCAGAACCCCGAGTTCTATCCGCACTTCACCGCCTTCGGACTGCTGGACTACATGGCGGTACTCAAGGAACTGGGCGGGCGCCGGACTCGACACGACGAGGCGCGCCGCGGCCTGGAACGGGTCGGCCTGACCGACCGTCGCCACAGCCGTGTGCACCGCCTCTCGGGGGGTATGCGTCAGCGCCTGGCCCTGGCGGCGGCCATGCTCGGCGACCCCGACGTGCTGTTGCTGGACGAACCGACCATCGGCCTGGATCCCGAACAGCGCATCCGCTTCCGCGGCCTGGTCTCGGAACTGGCCGTGCACAGCACCGTGGTGCTGTCCACCCACCAGATCGAGGACGTGGCGGCGCTGTGCCGTCGGGTGGTGTGCCTGGACGCGGGCCGCGTGATCTTCCACGGGACCCCGGAGGAACTGGTGGACCGGGCACGCGGACACGTGTGGGAGTACGACCGGCACCCCGGCCGGGGGCACACCGCATGGCGGTTGGCCGACGGCCGTTACCGGGTGCTCGTCCCCACCGTCACGCGCGAGAAGGCGCCTTCGTCGACCGAACCGGCCCGAAAGCCGGTCGAGCCCACGTTGGAGGACGCCTACCTCCTGCTCACGGGGACACGATGAGCGGTCCCACCACCGAGCAACGAACATCCATCGAGACCGGGCCCTCGAAACCCTCCGAGGAAGGCGGACCGTCCCACACACCACGGCCCCTCGCACGCACGATCACGTTCCTCCGGTTGACGTGGTTCGACATGGTGCGCTTGTGCCGCAGCCCGGTGCTGCTCCTCGGCACGGGGATCAGTGTCCTCCTCACCCTGGACACGAGTTGGAGACAGTCGCTGCCCACCTTGGAAAGCTGGTACAGCAACGCCACCTCCCTCTCCACCGTCATGGGCGTGACGATGTTCGTCGCGGTCACCTTCCCCGCCATGCGCGAAGTCCGCTACTCCACGGAGACGGTCGTCCCCATGGGCCCCGCGGGTCGTCTGCTCTCCTTGATGGCGGCCTCCACCCTGACCGGCACGGTCCTGGTGGCGGGACTGACCGGGCCGGGCCTGTGGCCCTCCTCCCCGCCTCTGGCCGGGACGCTCAGCCCCTTCGCCTACCCCTTGCCCCTGCTGTTGACGGCGGTGGGCTCACTGGTGTCGATCACCCTGGTGGCGTGGACCCGCTCGTACCTGCCTTTGGCGGTGGCCGTCCTCGCCCTGCCGGCCTACTGGCTGTACGGCTTCGCGGCGGCCGAAGGCGGCCTGAGCAGCGCCGTGCACACGATGCAGTGGGCGTTCCAGGTCACCCTGCACCCGTTCACCGTGGACGCGCCCTCCGTCACCGACGTGGCCGCCCACTACCTCGCCTACACGATCATGGTCGCGCTCTTCCTGGCCTTCCTGGGTCTGGCCGCGCGGGGAGGTCGCACCCTGCGGCTGGCCTGCCTGGCCACGGCCGTCGTACTGCTGGCCGGCGCGGTCGGCACCGTCGTCCACGGCCGTCGGACGCAACCGCTCCACGCCCCCATCCCCGACAGTCGGGTCCACGGCGCGCGGGAGGGCTCCCCCTGCGAGGTCAGGGACGGCATCACCTACTGTCCCCTGCCCGGTTTCGAGCCGTGGGTGGAGCACTGGCACGCGTCCCTGGGCCCGGCCATGGCGTTCCTGCCCGAGGAGGCCGCCGACCGCCTACCGGTGGTGTGGCAGGACGCCTTCTCCTACCAGCGGGAGCTGGACGTCCCCGAGGATCGCGCCGTGGTGGTCTACGGCTACATGACTCCCGAGTGGAGGTACGGGAACTCCGACATGGTGGCCCGAGCCGCCCGGCTGGCGCTGGATCTTCCCGACCCCCACGAAGCAGGAATGTGCCGGGCCACCGACCAGGCGCGCATGGTGCTGACGGCATGGCTCGCCACGACCGATGAGGGGCTGAGCCGCCACGACGAACTGACCATCCTGTCGGAGAACATGTACCCCTACGCGCCTTCCCCGGTGGACCTGGAGGTGGCCCGGGCCCTGCTGGACACCCCCGAGGAGCGGACGGCTCTGGTACTGGAACAGCACTGGGAGAGGTTGTCCGGCCCCCGGGGAAGCAGCGCGGAGTTGGCCGAACTGTCGGGTATCGAACTCCGGGAGACCTCCACCCTCTCGGCGAGGTACGAGGACTGGAAGAGGCTCTACCCCGAACTCGAACACGAGCCCTTCCTGGTGGGATCCGAATGGACGCGCCGGCCCACGTGCCGCTGACACCGTTCTCCATCCCGGCCTGGACGTTCGGTCCCCGGCGTCCGACGGGCCCGCCCGAAATCGGCCGGTCGTAGGAGGGTGGACCGGAGGAACCGCACCGGCACGCCCTGCCCCTCCGCCGACCGGGCGTATCCCCCACTCCCTTCGAAGACGGCCCCTCGAGTCGAGTACCGTCGTGCGCCCGCTGCAACCCCGAACACACGATGACGAAGGACCACGGTCTTGCCAGAGCGCCTCACACCCCTTCCCCGGACCTCCGCCACGACGGCCCTGGGCCGTGGCCCCCTGCCGATCCTGGCCTCGGCCGTGTTGTGGGGCACGACCGGCACCGCCGGCTCCTTCGCCCCCGCGGGCGCCACCGCCGCCGCCGTCGGCTCGGCCGGCCTGGTCCTGGGCGGACTGCTGCTGTTCCTGACCGGACGGGGCTCACTGTCCCTGGTCGGGAACGGTGACCGGTCCACGCGGTGGACACTCGTTCTGGGATCCCTGGCCGTGGCCGGCTACCCGCTGACCTTCTATCCCGCCGTGGCACAGGCGGGCGTGGCGGTCGCCACCGTGATGACCCTGGGCAGCGCTCCGATCTTCGCCGGCCTGCTGGCCTGGGTGACCGGACGGACCCGTCCCACGGCCCGCTGGTCCGCGGCCACCCTGTCGGCGGTGGCGGGCTGCACGGTGCTCGTGCTGGGCCCACGGATCACCGAAGCCGACGCCGCGGCGCATCCCACGGGCGTCCTCCTGGCCCTGCTGGCGGGGTTGTCCTACTCGGTCTACACGCTCATCGCCGAACGACTGATCCAGCGGGACCACCCCTCGAACGCGGTGATGGGCACGATGTTCGCGGGAGGCGGTCTCATCGTGCTCCCGGTGGTCCTGGCCACGGGGCCGGCCTGGCTGGGCACCGTCGGCGGCGCCCTGGTGACCTTGCACCTGTCGGTGTGCACCGTTTTCCTGGCCTACCGGCTGTTCGGGCTCGGGCTGCGGCACACGACCGCGTCTGTGGCCACCACCCTGACACTGGCCGAACCGGCCGTGGCCGCGCTGTTGGGCGTGTTCGTGGTGGGCGAGCGTCTTCCCGCGGTGTCGTGGGCGGGACTGGCCGTGCTCGCCCTGGGGCTGGCCCTTCTGCGCGCTCCGGTTCCGCGCCCGTCCCGTGGATAGGCGGTGTGGGGCCGTCGAGCGGCCCCACACCCCCTCTCAGCCGCGGTGGCGGCGGGCCGGGTGCACCGGTTCCAGCACCGCCAGGCACTCCACGTGGTGCGTCATCGGGAAGGCGTCGAAGGCGCGAAAGTCCACCAGCCGGTACTGCGCACGCTCGAACTCGGCCAGGTCGCGGGCGAGCGTGGCGGGGTCACAGGAGACGTAGGCCACCTTGCGAGGGCGGGTCGCGGTCAGCGAACGCACCACCTCGACGCCCGCACCGGCCCGGGGCGGGTCCAGGACGACCACGTCGGTCCGCACGTCCGCCCACTCCCGCAGCTGGGCGGCCACGTCGCCGTGTTCGACGCGCACCTGTTCCATGTCCTTGAGGTTGTACCGGGCGTCGCGCACGGCGTCGGCTCCGCTCTCCACGCCCATGGCGCGCCCCTCCGGCCCCACGGCCTCGGCCAGGGCCCCGGTGAACAGGCCGGCGCCGCAGTACAGGTCCAGGGCCGTCTCGCCGGGCTTGGGTTCCAGGGCACGCATCACGGCGTCGGTGAGGGTGTCCGCGGCCGCGGGGTGCACCTGCCAGAACCCGCCCGCGCTGACGCGATACTCGCGCCCCACGGCGTTCTCACGCACTCCCCTGCGTCCGCGCACCTGCTGGAGGCGTCCGCCCTTGAATCGGCGCAGCACCGCGCTGGAGGTGCCCAGTTCGGGCAGGGCGCCCAGTTTGGCCCCGGTGGGGGTGACGATGACGGCGCGGTCGGCGCAGGAGGCCGAGGCCACCGCCTCCACGTCCCGGACGCCCTTCCAGCTCACGTCGGTCACCCCGAGTTCGGTCACTCCGGGGTGGGCGATCAGACAGCGGTCGACCGGTTCGATGTCGTGGGAGCGGTGACGGCGCAGTCCCGCCCTGCCCTGCTCGTCCACGGCGAAGCGCACACGGGTACGCCATCCCAAGCCGTCGGGCGTACCCGGCAGTTCCTCCACCACGACCTCGCGGTCGATCCCCGCGATGCGGCGCAACTGGTCGGCGACGACCTTGGCCTTCAGCTCTCGCTGGGCCTCCAGGGAGGCGTGCTGCCAGTCGCAACCGCCGCACTTGCCGGGGCCGGCGAAGGGACAGGGGGCCTCGACCCGGTCGGGTGAGGCGGTGAGGACCTCGATGGCCTCACCCCGCAGGAAGCGGGAGGTCTCCTCGGTGACACGGACGCGGACGCGCTCGCCGGGAAGGGCGTGGCGCACGAAGACCACCTGCTCGTCACGGCGGCCCACGCACCAGCCCCCATGGGCGACGTCGTCAACGGTCAGCTCGAATTCAGTACCCACACGGGTCATAGACAAGTTCCTCAGAAGGTGATCGGTCCGCGATTCGGG
>CALGOD010000503.1 GCA_937957845.1 uncultured Nocardiopsis sp. | reverse complement strand
CAGTGGTGCCTCCGGTGGTGCCTCCAGGGAGTCGTACATGATCCCCGACACCAGGGACGTCCCAGCCTCCCCGGCCTCCCACGCCTCCCGCGCCCTCTGCGCCACCGAGTCCTCGGACGGCTCGTATGCATTCGTGATGGAGATCGCCCGCGCTGCCCCGTCTGAGGATTTTGTGGCGTTGCGGTCGATGACCGCGTCCATCTCGTGGCCCTCGTTGTTCGCGAGCCAGTGGTGGGTCTCGTTGCGGACCACGAACGTCGCCCGTGCCCCTTCCAACGCGCGGGGGCTGGAGGTGACGGCCTCGATACGGGCGCGGCCCTGACGGGCGTAGATGATCTCCTTGCCCAGATCAATCCGGTACCTGCCGATCGCCTTCTTCGTGAACAGGCCCGGGAACAGCGTCATGGTGTTCCTGGTCTGGTCCTTCGACACCGCAGCGATCTGTACCCACGCGTCCGGATGCGGCACTCCCGCCGGGTGGGGGTTGCCCCACGGGTCGCTCACGGTCCGCCCTGCCGGGTCTGGGCGGCACGGCCCCACGAACTCGATCGCGCACCATGTCGCGACCAGAGGATCTTTTCCCCAGCCCTTGATGCGCTGGACCACACCATCGCGGAACAGGTAACGGCCACGGTCGTCGACGGCGTACCACCACAGGGTCAGCCGCAACTGCTCGGGCGTGTACCTCCACGGTCCCCCGGTCGGGGCCTGCAAACACTCTGCGGCCCACGCCACGGCATGCCAGCCGAGCGTCCGCTCGGGTAGCAGCCACGACCCGTCATCCTTCTTCTGCCACGAAGGTCCGATGCGTACCGGCTCGACCAGGACGTCAACCGCCGAGGGCGTGCCGGTAGTCATTGAGCGCGGTCACCCCCGCCGACGGGACGTCGTCGTCCTCGGTGGCGTCCTGGAGTTCCAGCCGCATCCGACGCCGCGCGCCCTCCGTGGTCAGCAGCTCGGTTGCCGCAGCCGACCAGGCGGCGACCATCTGCGCTGAGAGCCGGCCCGACTGGAGCTGGCGGGACAGGATCTCTGCCCAGATCCGGGCGGTGGCCCAATCGGATGGCTCGTAGAACTCTGACTGGCCAGACTTCGCCAGCGACTCGTACCAGTAGCGGGCCAGCCGGTGCCAGCTGCGGTCTGCGGCCGGCGGCCGGGCCAACCTCGTACCGCGGGCGGCTTTGGTGATGTCCCCGCCGGACGGCTTGTTGCGGCGGCGCCGTTCCTCGGAACGTTTGGGGATGGGTCCTCTGGTTCCCATGGCGACCTCCAGGGTCTTCGGCCAGATCGGAAGAGCACACGTCTGAACTCCAGTCACAAGACGGAATCTCG
>CALGOD010000502.1 GCA_937957845.1 uncultured Nocardiopsis sp. | reverse complement strand
GTCCGGACGGTCGAAGAGTCCCGGCATGTGCCCGGTCGACCACGCTTCCCGTCCTCTTTCCGCCCGGAATCCTCCGCCGGGTCCTTCCCGCGTTCTCGCGGTCGAGTGCCGCACCACGAGCAATACGTAACGAGGTGAGATGAGTTCCGCCAAGACCGGAAACGGCATCAGCGGCGCGGCGCCCACCCTCGCCGGACCGCGCGAGTGGGCCGCTCTGGCCGTCCTGGTGCTGCCGGTGATCCTGATCTCGGTCGACTCGACCGTGCTCGGGTTCGCCGTGCCCGAACTGAGTGAGCAGTTGCGCCCCACCTCGGGCCAACTGCTGTGGATCGTCGACGTCTACGGCTTCATCCTGGCCGGGCTCCTGGTCACCATGGGGTCGTTGGGCGACCGCATCGGCCGGCGGCGCCTGCTCATGATCGGCTCCACCGCCTTCGGCACGGCCTCGCTCCTGGCCGCGTTCTCGCCCACGGCCGAGGTGCTGATCCTGGCCCGTGGCCTGCTGGGCCTGGCGGGCGCCTCCCTGATGCCCTCCACCCTGTCGCTGTTGCGCAACATCTTCCTCGATCCGCGCCAGCGACTCCTGGCCATCGCCCTGTGGGCCTCGGGGTTCTCGGGGGGCGCGGCGTTGGGCCCGATCCTGGGCGGTTGGCTGCTGGAGCACTTCTTCTGGGGCTCGGTCTTCCTGATCAACCTGCCGGTGATGGCGCTGATCCTGATCCTGGTCCCACTGCTGGTACGCGAGTCGCGCAACCCCGAGCCGGGCCGCATGGACCCTTTGAGCGTGGTGCTGTCGATGGCCGCGATGCTGCCCGCCGTGTACGGGGTCAAGCAGTTGGCCACCGGCGGACCGGCCGTGGTGCCCGTGGTCTCCCTGGTGGCCGGTCTTTTCCTGGGCTACCTGTTCGTGAGGCGACAGACGCGGATCGACGACCCGCTGATCGACGTGCACCTGTTCCGGTACCGGGTGTTCAGCGTGGCCGTGGCCACCAACCTGCTGATCGTGTTCTCCCTGGTCTCGTCGCTGTTCTTCCTGACGCAGTACCTGCAGTTGGTGCTGGACATCTCTCCGATGCGCGCCGGCTTCGTGCTGGTCCCCGGCCTGGCCCTGTCGATCCTGGCGGGCCTGGTGGCGGTGCGGTTGTCGCGCCGTCTGAGCCTGGCCTCGGTGGTGGGCGGTTCCCTGCTGGTGACCGCGACGGGCTTCGCGGTGCTGGTGTTCACCCCGCAGAGCGGCGTGGTCGCCGGCGTGGCGTTCGTGGCGGTGGGCTTCGCCCTGATCGCCGCGGGAGCCGGATACGCCGAGACCCTCACCAACGGCGCGATCATGTCGGCGGCCCCGCCGCACCGTGCCGGCGCGGCCTCGGCGATCTCCGAGACCGCCTATGAGCTGGGGGCGGCGCTCGGCGTCGCGGTGCTGGGCAGCGTGCTGACCGCGTCCTATCGGGCGGGCCTGACCGAGGTGGACGGCGTGTCCCGAGGCGCGGTGAACGCCGCGCGCGAGACGTTGGGCGGTGCCGCGAACACCGCCGCGGACCTGGGAGGCTCCCAGGGGGCGGCCCTGTTGGAGGCGGCACGGTCCGCCTTCACCGACGGCATGCACCTGACCAGTGCCATCGCGGTGGTCATCGTCCTGTACGCCGCCGCACAGGCCTGGGTGCTGTTGCGCGGCCGGGGCAACCCCGCGGTGGAGCCGCCCGCACCGGAGACCTCTCCGGAGACCGGGGAGACCCCCTCCGGAAAGACGGGCCCTGAGCAGACGGATCCGAAGCAGGCGGACCCGAAGCAGATGGAGCAGGCCGGCAGATAGGAAGCCGTGCGCACGGGGCCCGGAGGAGATTCTCCTCCGGGCCCCGTGTACGTCGTGGAGTCCGCGTAGGTTCCCGTCAGGGAAGGCGGAGCAGTTCCACCTCCGTGCCTTCCCACCGCGGGGGGACCACCGCGTAGGCGTCGGCCAAGGCGGCTCCACGTAGGCTGCCCGGCCGGTCGTGGCCGACCGCGTGGGCCCGGTCCCCCTCCAGACGGACCGGGACGAGCCGGGTGTCCCTGTCGTGGGCGCGCACCCGCCCCTCCAGCGCACTCCGGGGCAGCCCCGCACAGGGGTCCGGGCGGCCGGACATGGCCGCCAGGAGGGGGATCAGCAGGGTCAACGCGGCGACGAGGGCGGCCCCGGGGTTCCCCGGCAGTCCCACGAACACGGTCCGGTCGTCGTGGGCCAGCAGCTGCGGGTGGCCCGGGCGGCAGGCGACCCCGTCGACCACGATCCGCGCTCCCAGTTCGTCCATGATCGAGCGCAGGTGGTCGGCCGGTCCCCGCGAGGAGGAGCCGCACACCGCGACCACGTCGGCGTCCGCCTCCGCCACCGCCT
>CALGOD010000501.1 GCA_937957845.1 uncultured Nocardiopsis sp. | reverse complement strand
TTCCGTTTCCTAGGGACGGCCGGTGATCGAGTGGCCGATTCGGCTGACCTTCCGTCTCCCAGGGACAGCCGGTGATCGAGTACCCGGTTCAGCTGCCCCCGCCCCCAGGACGGCCGATGATCGAGCAGCCGGTTCGGCTGATCCCTCTGCTCCACAAAGGAGACCTGCACAGGAGCGACCGGCGAGCGAGTGACCGCTTCGATCGACCCCCCGTTTCCCAGCCGACCCTCCACGCACACCTTTCGGCGGGCAGAGGCATGCCTCTGCCCGCCGTCCGGTTCGGGGTCAGGGGAGGGTCTGTCAGGGAGGGGGAGGGGGCTCAGCTGTTCTTGACCACGATGGTCTCCACCGTGTTCGCGACGTGCTCGAACGCGTCCGCGGCGGCCTCCAACTCCTCGATGACGTCCTTGAGCTTGAGAACGGTCAGGGCGTCGTACTCCCCACTGAACAGGCGGGCGAGGAGCTTGCGGTAGATGCGGTCGGCCTGGTTCTCCAGTTGGTTGATCTCGATCCAGTACCGCGTCAGGTCCTTCAGCGTGCGCAGACGGGGCATCGCCTCGGCCGTCAGTTCGGCGGCGCGCTCAAGGACCTCGATCTGGTCGATGATCCCCTTGGGGAGACGCTCCAGTCCGTAGAGGCCGATCAGGTCGACGGCGGCCTCCATGGAGTCCATGACATCGTCCAGGTTCGAGGCCAGTCGATAGATGTCCTCACGGTGAATCGGTGTCGCCGAGCTCTTGTTGAGCCGACGCATGATGGCGTGCGTGGCGTCATCACCGGCGTGCTCACAGGCACGCATCTTCTCGGTGATGGCTTCGCGATCAGCCCCGTCACTCATCAGCTCCACCAGCAGGCGAGCCGCGATGACCAGGTTGTTCGCCGAGTCGGTGAACATCTCGTAGTAACTGTCATCACGCGGGCGCAAGCGCAGGCGCACGTCGTTCTCCCGATGGTGCGGTGGTCTTCCTTGGTGGATGGTAGGCGCGCGGACGAGCTGGTCCGACGCGGTTGGGCAGGGGAGGTCGGTCCGGCGCCGGGATGGATGCACGGGCACGGACTTGTTCACCCTTTGTTCATTTGTGAGTTTCGCCGGATGGAACCCCGTAGGGGCACGGGATCCATCACGTTCCTCCCGATCTCGGCAACACCGGGACGGTTCGGGACGCTATCGCGTCCCGCCCCCGCTGACCAGCGGTACGTTGAGACGGAAATCACCCGAACGAGCGGAGAACGGTGGAGAGTGCCACCGGCTTTCCCCGATGTCCACCTTCAGGCCGTTCGGCGTCAATGGCAAGTATGACCGGTGGCCGGCGGACCGGGGGACCACAGCCCCCTAAGCTTCCGTCCATGCCTTCCGTTCTGGGCGCGGGTGCCATGCGACGCCTGCGCGAGTCCTTGGACGAACAGCTCTCCGCGCTGGGGGAGCCCCCCTTCGAGGGGGATGACGAGAGTGCCGTCGCCGCCTGCGCCGAGGCGGTCCTGCGCGCCGAGGAACCGCTGCGCACGGCCGTCAAGGCAGCCGTGCGGGGGAGCCTGGCCGTACTCGCCGCCCGAGCCCCGGGACACAGCCTGGAGGTGCGTGTACCGCCTCATGGCGCCGTCCAGGCCGTGGAGGGGCCGCGTCACACCCGGGGCACCCCGCCGAGCGTGGTGGAGACCGATCCCCTCACCTGGTTGCGTCTGGTCGTCGGCCGACTCTCTTGGGAGGAGGCCCTCTCCGGGCACGAGGTACGGGCCGGCGGCGCACGCTCCGACCTGTCCGTACACCTTCCCCTGTGGCGGGCGGCTCCCCCGGATGGTGCCGACGGCACGGCCAGGCACTAAGCTGTGAACGTGTCGTATTCCGACGGTCGGCTCTCCATGGACCTCGATCCGCTCGAACGCGGTCCGCAGGACGCCTGCGGCGTCTTCGGGGTCTGGGCACCCGGCGAAGAAGTCAGCAAGCTCACCTACTTCGGTCTCTACGCTCTCCAGCACCGTGGACAGGAGTCCGCGGGCATCGCTCTGAGCGACGGGGAGCGGATCCTCGTCTACAAGGACATGGGGCTCGTCTCCCAGGTCTTCAACGAAGCGATCCTGGACTCCCTACGAGGCCACATCGCCATCGGCCACTGCCGCTACTCCACCACCGGATCGCCGGTGTGGGAGAACGCGCAGCCGACCTTCTACACGGCGCGTGAAGGAGGTCTGGCGCTCGGCCACAACGGCAACCTCATCAACACCCCGGAACTGGCGGCGATGCTGCCGGACACCCGCCGAAGCGCCGGCACGGACACCGAGATCCTCACCAACCTCCTGGCCGAAAAGGCCAAGCACGGCAGTTCCGTGGAGGATGCGGCCCTCGATCTGCTCCCCCACGTGAAGGGGGC
>CALGOD010000500.1 GCA_937957845.1 uncultured Nocardiopsis sp. | reverse complement strand
ATCGTGGTCCACCACACCGCGACGGCCAACAGCACGAACTACTCGCTCGACCACGCCTTGGCCCTGTCCAAGTCGATCCAGAACTACCACATGGACACCAACGGCTGGATCGACACCGGTCAGCAGTTGACCATCAGCCGCGGCGGCCACCTCATGGAGGGCCGTGACCGCACTCCGGAGGCCATCGCGGCGGGCCAGCACGTGGTGGGCACCCACGTGGCCAACAACAACAGCACCTGCATCGGCATCGAGAACGAAGGCCTCTACACCTCCGTCGGCCCCACCCAGGCCCTGACCAACACGCTCGTGCAGACCCTGGCGTGGCTCTGTGGAGCCTACGGACTCAACCCCCACGGGGCGATCCTGGGCCACCGGGACTTCAACGCCACCGCCTGCCCCGGTGACGTGCTGTACTCGATGCTCCCCGAGCTGCGCAACCGGGTCACCCAGACCATGCGGGCCTACGACATCCCCATCGCCGCCCACCAGGCGCACGCCGAGGACGGTCCCACCTACCCGGCCGTGCCGGAGAACGAACCGGACCACGAGTTCTACCACGGTCCTGTCAGGGGCCCGGACGACTTCAGCCGCTGACACCCAGGGACGCTTCCCCGTTCAGCGTTCCTTTCCCCACCCCCGAAGCGGTGCCCGCCATCCCCCGGCGGGCACCGCCCTTTTCTCCGTGCTCCCGCGCACGGGAGCCCCGTCGACGGAGCCCCGACCTCGCCCCGCACGCCGGCACCGCAGGACGGTCCGAAGACCGCCGAGAAGCGCCGCTGACTCCGGTGAGGCGTGCCATCCGTGAGGAAACGGAAGAAGCCCCACCCGATGTGGGGTGGGGCCGGTCGCCAGGAGCGGGGAGCGGTCCGGTGAAGACACCCGGCCGGACTCCCAGCCTTCAGCCGGAAGGGTCGGCGGTGCGCAGCTCCTCGTTGATGCGCCGGGCCTCCTCCAGCTGGTCCTCCAGGATGATGATCCTGCAGGTGGCCTCGATCGGGGTGCCCTCGTCCACGAGCTCGCGTGCGCGCGCGGCGAGTCTGAGCTGATAGCGGGAGTAGCGGCGATGTCCGCCCTTCGACCGCAGGGGCTTGATCAGCTCTGCCTCGTCCAAGGCGCGCAGGAAGGCCGGCGTGGCGCCGATCATCTCCGCCGCGCTGCCCATGGTGTAGGCGGGGTAGTCGTCATCGTCGAATCTGTCGTCGGTGTCAAAACGGGACAAAACGCGTTTCTTCCTTCTCCTGTACTCCTGTACGCACGTCGGGGGCCCCAACGCCGTACGGCGTTGGGGCCCGAGAGTTCAATACCACCTACCGGCCTCTGCCGGTCTTCCGCTTTCCGAGGTCAAGCTGGGACGGGAAAGCGGGGATCGCGGTTGTGTGACCGTGAACCACCCTCTTCCGAACCGGGGCCTGCGGTATCCGGGCGGAACAACCCGCGCCCGGGCGATCCTGATGGCACCTACTCCTCTCGATCTCACTTCGTGCACTGCCTTCGACCGCGGTGCCATCGACCCCCGGCGCCGTACCACGAGCGCGCCGGTCGAGCCCTACCGCACCGCTTTCCACCGGCGTATCCGGTGGCCCAGCTGTGTGTCTCTGTGGCTACGACAGGAAATGTAGCAGCGCCCCGAAGGCATG
>CALGOD010000499.1 GCA_937957845.1 uncultured Nocardiopsis sp. | reverse complement strand
GCTCGCCGCCGGAGGGGGTGGAGGAGCCGGAGGACAGCCACTGGTCGAGCGCCTCGTCCCCACCGCCGGGCCGGGCTCCGGTGACCGAGGCCGCGAAGGGGCGTCGCGGCCCCGACTCCGACGCGGGGACGTGGGGAGGACGACCCACGGCGTCCCCCGAGGGGGGTCCGGAGGACGTCGCGCCCGAGGGAGTCGATCCGCACACCCCGCAGGAACCGCCCTCGATCAGACCGTGACAGCCCGAGGACGCACACGCGGTCATCTGTCTCTCCCCTCACCGTCTCTTTGGCCGTCAGACGCCTTCCCGTCCGGTGTGGTTCTGTCCCCGAAGGGGTCGGTTCCTCCGCGTTCCTGGAGCGCGCACTGGTACGAGGACAGGATCACCGTGGCCGCCCGCAGGTCGCAGGGCACGGCCCACAGCTCCCAGTGGGCCTTGCGGTGGAGTTCGGCCAGTCGTTCCTCCCCCGCCACGCCGAGCCGGACCGCGTGTGCCCGGTAGGCGTTCAGCCGGCCGCGCAGTTCGGCCCGGCGTTCCAGGAGTCCGGTGAGACCGGCCTCGCGCTCGCGTGCGTCGTCGGCGACCTCGTGGACGGCCCGTTGCAGTTCGCCCAGGCGGGCGCCGAGTTCACGCCACCTGTTCTGGGCGCGGAGGGCGTCCATGTCGTCGATACCGGCCAACAGCGTGGGAACGGGGTCGGGTACGTCGACCGCCACCGGCGAGGAGATCTTGGCGACCACCTGTCGCCGCAGCCCGCGGGCGCGCGTGAGCACCGTGCCGACGTCGACGATGGCGGAGCGGAGCCGTTCGACGCTCTCGGTGTAGGAGTCGCGCATGCGCAGCGCGTCGCGGAGCTCCCCGCGCACACGTTCCAGTCGCAGTCGCGACCGTTCGAGGGAGGAGGTGTCCACACGTCCCTCCTCGACATGGGAGAGGGGGTCGCGTCGGACGGTGGTGTTCACCGCCTCCAGGTCGGTGCGCAGGGACTCGTACTCGTCCTCGCCCAGTTCGATCAGGTCGGAGAGGGTGCCGATCTCGTACCACATGGCGTCGAGCTCGGCCAGGCGCGGATGGAGCGCGTCCCAGGCCGTCTCCGTGGCCGAGATGACCTCGGTGGCCGCCTCGTAGTCGGCGGACATGCGGGCCACGGCGTCGGCGAGCGTGAGGGACCCGCGTCCGGTGTGGAGCCGCCGCCCGTGCCCGCCCAGCGGGACCTTCCCGGTGGGCAGGCTCACCGAGGGGCCGTTGAGCAGGCCGGTCAACGCCGTCTGGTGGTCGGAGTCGCCGTCGGCGGACAGTCGCAGGACGTGCATCCGGTCGACCGTACGACGAAAGGCCTCGTAGACCCCCAGCAGGCTCTGGATGCGCTCACTGGCGTACTCCCAGCGTTCACGGGTGCGTCCGACGAGGTCGGCCTCCCGAAGCAACCGGTACCCCACGTGCTCGTCCAGATCCGCCAGGTGGAGGGCCATCCGGTCGGCCTCACCCCGCGCACGATTGAGCGCGTGGTCGATGCCTTCCCAGCTCATGGGCGGTGTGCTCGCCCCAGACGCGCTGGTCACCTGCCGTATCCCTTCCGGCGTCCCTGCTTCCGTACCCGCCCGGGAGTGGACGGTCAACAGTCCTTTACCTCAAGAAGAGTTTGGCGGTGACCTTCCCGAACCACAAGGGACGGCGCGGTTTCCGGCCACGAACGGCCACATGTGCCCCCTTTCGCGCGCCGAAGACCTCTGTGGGCGGCGACGGTGCGGGAGGCACCGTTCCCCATCGCCGAAGGAGACCGCATAGGATCACGGATCCTGTCCCCGCCCCCTGGGAGTTCCCATGCCCGCTCCCCCTCCCGCTCCCGGCGCCCCGATCTCGCTCGTCATCTCGATCCGGGTGCGTCCGGGCCACCGGTCGGCCTTCCTCACGGGAATCCTCGCCAACGCCTCGGCATCGGTCCGCGACGAGCCGGGTTGCCTGCGCTTCGACGTGGTCGCCGACGGCTCGGATCCGGAGGTGTTCTGGGTGTACGAGGTGTTCGCCGACGAGGAGGCGCTGCGCGCCCACCGGCGTCCCCCGCACTTCTCGGCGTGGCAGGAGGAGCAGGCACGGGTGCCCGTCCCCGGACGCCAAGAGGACCGCTTGGGTCCACTCCTCATCAGCCGGGGCCGAGCGTCCGCCTAGGCCGGCCGGTCGGGGCCCTCCGGGTACTCCTGGTCGGGGCCTCGGTGACGACCTTCGGGACGGTCGAGGGGGGCCGCCCCTCCCGGAGCCAGGGTCTCGGCACCGCGCAGCCGGAACCCGACCACGGTCATCACCGCTCCGAAGACGATGGCGTACACCGCGATCACGAGCATGATGGCCTGGGCGCCCTCCAGCGGCCAGAACCACAGCAGCAGACCGAAGACGATCGAGAGGGCGCCGACGAAGACCAGCAGCCACTCCGAGCTCAGGTGTGCGCGCAGACGGATGGCGGTGACGATCTCGGCGACACCGGTGAACACCGCCCAGAAACCGATGACGAACACCAGCGCGAGGATCGCCGCGACCGGCCAGAACAGGGCGATCAACCCGGCGAGGACACTGAGGACCGCCTGTACGACCAACTGCGACCGGTTCCCCGGCGTCGCGCGGTAGGCCGCGTAGCCCAGTGCCCCGCCGTCCACCAGAGCGTAGAAACCGAAGATGATCGCCAGCACCACCAGGGTCTTGTCCACCCACACCAGGGCGATCACACCGAAGAGGACCGCGGCGAGCCCACGGAGGACCACCACCCACCAGTGCCGCCTCAGTTCACCGAGCAGGTCACCGGTCAACGCGTACCGGATCATCATCGCCTCCCTTCACGCACCCTCGGACGGGGCCGCATCCAGCCCCTTCCCCCGGAGGACGACCGCCGAGGACGGCCGACCGCAAAATAAGGGGAAAGAGGGACGGCCCACCGTCCCTGTGACAGCTGTGATACCCCGTTCCTTTGGGGAGGAACGACGGCGACCGACGCGGACGACGCGAGAGCGCCCGCCCCGTCGTGGCTCGGGCGGGCGCTCTCGATACGTCCGGAAGGGTCAGTTCTTACCGGGAAGCCGGCGTTCGGGAGAGCCGACGTAGTGCTGGCGCGGGCGCGCGATCCGGAAGTCCGGGTCGTGCAGCTGCTCGCGGTAGTGGGCGATCCACCCGGGCAGGCGGCCGAGGGCGAACAACACGGTGAACATGTTGGTCGGAAAGCCCATGGTCCGGTAGATGACGCCGGTGTAGAAGTCGACGTTCGGGTAGAGCTTGCGCTCGGTGAAGTAGGAGTCGGCGAGCGCGGCGGCCTCGAGCTTGAGGGCGAGCGCGAACAGCTCGTCCGGGTTCTCGTCACGATCGAGGATCTGGCCGGCCAGCTCCTTGATCTCCGTGCTACGCGGGTCGAAGTTCTTGTAGACCCGGTGGCCGAAGCCCATGAGACGCATCTCGCGGGCCTTGACCCGCTCCAGGAACTCCTCCAGGGAGATGCCCGAGTCGCGGATCTGCTCCAGCATCTCCAGCACCGCCTGGTTGGCGCCGCCGTGGGACGGGCCGGACAGGGCGTTGATGCCCGAGGCGACGCTGGCGTAGATGTCGGCCTTGGCGGAGCCGACGACGCGCACCGTGGCGGTGGAGCAGTTGAGCTCGTGGTCGGCGTGCAGCACCAGCAGCATGCCGACGGCCTTGTTGAAGAGCTCGCCCAGCTCGCTGTCGGCGTGGACGTCGCCGAAGGTCATCCGGATGAAGTTGTCGACGTAGTCGAGGGAGCCGTCCGGGTTGATCGGCTTCTCGCCGATGGAGTTGCGGTAGAGGCGGGCCGCGATCGTCGGCAGCTTGGCCAACAGCCGGATCGTGGCGAGCTCCACCTGCTCCTCGTCGCCGGGGTCGACGCTGTCGTCGTAGTAGGCGGCGAGGGTGTTCACGGCGGCGGCCAGCAGTGTCATCGGGTGACCGTTGCGGGGCATCGCGTCGATCAGCGTGCCCATGTCGGCCGGAATGTCGGCGTTCTGGCGCAGCTTGTCGGCGAACTCCTTGAGCTGACCCGCGTCGGGCAGCTCACCGTAGATCACCAGATAGGCGACCTCCAGGAAGGTCGTGCCCGCGGCGAGGTCCTCGATCGGGTATCCGCGATAGCGCAGGATACCGGCGTCCCCGTCGATGTAGGTGATCTTCGAGCTGCACGAAGCGGTGTTGCCGAACCCGGGGTCCAGGGTGGTCATACCGGTCGACCCCAGGAGGGTCTTCAGCTCGATGGTGCGTTCACCCTCGGTCCCGGTGTGCACCGGCAGCTTCAGCACGCCGCCCTCGTAGTGGAGCTCCACCGTGCGCTCTTTGTCGTCTTCGCTCATGCCCGAGGTCAACCTTTCCAGGCGGGGGATACGTGAGATGCGTCAGACGCGGGGCGGTCCGCCGCCACGTTCCTGCTTCACTCGTTATTGTTCTGTTTTGTTAAACGACAGTTAAGCAAAACCATATAAGTTTCACCGATTCACGAACAGGTGACATGCAACACATACCCAGACGCGAGCAGAATTACCGCACGGTGAAGATTTACAAACTTTGCTGGCTGTCGATTATTTCGTGATCACCCTGAGACGTCACGGGACACCGGGGATCCTCCCGATACCGCCCCGCCTCCTGTGCCGGTCCTCTGGACACCCCCGCCATCGGCCCGAACCCGCCCCCGCCGACCGCCCTTCACAGAAATGGACAAAGCCGGACGAAGCTCGATGCGGACAGGTGTCCGGAAGTGCCCTAGTGGCCACCCCTCAGGGTACCTTCGCCCTGATCACGAGGGTTGGGGTGGGGTACCCGACAGCCGGTGATCTTCGCCTCTACCGCCCCCACCTGCGGACGGGGAGGCCGCTCGCCCCGGGCCACGGCGCGACGGGGGACATGGAAGGGAACAGACTGTGCTCGGTGCACAGAAGTTCACACGCGCCCTCGGGGCGGACGGATCGTCATCGGTATTCACCTCACGTGAATACCGGAAGCGCTCCGTGAAAACGGCACGGACGGCCCCTCGGAAGAGGCCGGAGGAGCGTCACTCGCCCTCGTCGACTCCGCCGGCGAGCAACGGTTCCATGAACAGATCGGGGTTGTCGCGCTCGATCACCCGCAGCCGCCACTTGTTGTGCACCAGCACCAACAGCTCACCGTCGCCCCGACGCCGGAGCACCTCCGCGCCCGACAGCGCGTGCAGCTTCGGCGCCGACTCCTCGTCGGTGCGGCGGGCCACCGAGTACTCCAGCGGAGAGGTCTCCACCGGAGAACGGAACTCCTGCTCCATACGGTGACGGACCACGTCGAACTGCAGCGGTCCCACCGCGGCCAGCACCGGGGCCTGCTCACCCCGCACGTCCGAGGTCAGGACCTGCACCACGCCCTCGGCGTCCAACTGGGCGATACCGCGCTGGAACTGCTTGTACTTGCTCGCGTCCTTGGCCCGGGCCACCACGAAATGCTCCGGGGCGAAGCTGGGGATGGCGGGGAAGACCACCTTGGGACCGTCGTAGAGCGTGTCGCCCACCGCCAGGGCCTGGGCGTTGACCAACGCGATCACGTCGCCGGGGTAGGCCGTCTCGATGGTGGTGCGGTCCGAACCGAACACCGCCTGGGTGTACTTGGTGGCGAACGGACGTCCCGTGGGGGCGTGCGTGAGCACCATGCCTCGGTCGAACCTGCCCGAACTGATGCGCACGAACGCCATCCGGTCCCGGTGGTTCTTGTCCATGTTGGCCTGCATCTTGAACACCTGGCCCGAGAACGGCTCGGACACCGGACGCGGCCGGTCCCGGTCGTCGACCTTGGGCGCCGGGGCCGGCGCCAGCTCCACCACCGCCCGCAGCAACTGGCCGACCCCGAAGTTGGGCAGCGCCGCGCCGAACAGCACCGGGGAGGACTGCCCCGCCATGAACGACTCCTCGTCGAAGTCGGCGCCCAGGGCCTCCAGCAGCTCGACCTCCTCGCCCGCCTGGACCCAGGCCTCACCCTCGATCTCGGCGGCCTTGTCGGCGTCCACGACCTCCTCGACCGCCTTGTGGGCACCGCCCGGGGTACGGATCATCCTGGTGTAGGTGCCGCCGCGGCGGTCGACCAGACCACGGAAGTCCCCCGCGATGCCCACCGGCCAGTTCAGCGGGGTCGGGCGCAGGCCGATGCGCTGCTCGATCTCGTCCAACAGCTCCAGCGGCTCGCGACCCGGGCGGTCCCACTTGTTGACGAAGGTGATCACGGGCATCTTCCGGGCCCGGCACACGTCGAAGAGCTTGAGCGTCTGCGCCTCCAGGCCCTTGGCCGAGTCCAGCAGCATGATCGCGCAGTCCACCGCCGACAGCACCCGGTAGGTGTCCTCGGAGAAGTCGGCGTGACCGGGGGTGTCCACCAGGTTCAGCACGCATCCCTCGTAGTCGATGCGCAAAGCGGCGGAGGTGATGGAGATGCCACGGTCCTGCTCCATCTCCAACCAGTCCGAGGTCACCCCCTTGCGGTCGCCCTTGCCGTGGACCGCGCCGGCGGAGGAGATCGCCGCGGCGTGCAGGGCCAACGCCTCGGTCAGTGTGGACTTACCGGCGTCGGGGTGGGAGATGACCGCGAACGTACGCCGCCGCCCCGCTTCGCGGGTGACCTCTGACTCCTGCTTGGCGGCACTCGCCGTGTCCACGCTCATCTCCGC
>CALGOD010000498.1 GCA_937957845.1 uncultured Nocardiopsis sp. | reverse complement strand
CGTACGGAGCTGTTCTGGGACGGGGACTGGCGACGGCCGCGAAGCACACGACGGTTGGACCTGGTCTCTCCCTCCACCGAAGCGTTCCTGGGCGGTGTGCCCGACGCCGACGAGGAGGACGTGGACGCCGCGGTGCGGTCGGCCCGGACCGCTCTGGCCCCCGAGTCGGAGTGGGCCCGTCTGCCGCAGGCGGACCGCGCCGAGGCCATCGAACGCCTGGCCTCCGCGTTGCAGGCCCGCGACCAGCCGATCAAGGAACTGCTCGCGCATGAGATCGGCCGCCCCCTCCACACTCCGCCACGGCCCAACCGGGCGGCGGAGATCCTCCGCTACTACGCCACTTTGGCGCGCACCCGGGAGAGCGGGAGCACACGCCCCTCCCCCGACCCGCGACCGGCGGGAGCGGTCCGCTCCAGCAGAGTGCGGTACGAACCCGTGGGGGTGACCGCCGCGATCGTCCCCTACAACGGCACTTTGGAGATGGGGCTGTACAAGGTCGGTCCGGCTCTGGCCACCGGCGGGTCCGTGGTGTTCAAACCCTCCCCCCAGGCGCCGCTGGAGGCCTACCACCTGGCCGAGGCGGCCGTGGAGGCGGGGATCCCACCGGGGGTGATCAACGTCGTCACCGGTGGGGCCCGTGCGGGTCGCGCCCTGGTGGAGCATCCGGGGACCGACCTGGTCGCCTTCACCGGCTCCACGCAGACCGGCCGCATGATCGCCGAGTCCTGTGGCCGGGCGCTCAAACCCGTGGTCCTGGAGCTCGGCGGCAAGTCCGCCGCCCTCGTCCTGGAGGACGCGGACCTGGACCACTTCTCCCGCATGGTCCCCTACCTGTGCTTCACCTTCGCCGGACAGAACTGCTTCATCCACAGCCGGATCCTGGCTCCCCGTTCCCGCTACGCCGAGGTCGTGGACGCGGTGGTCACCGCGGCGCGCTCGATCACCGTCGGCGACCCCTTCGATCCGGACACGCGCATGGGACCGCTCATCAGCGCCGAGCATCGCGATCGCGTGGAGGACATGATCCGGACCGGCACCGCGGAGGGCGCCGTCGTCGCCACGGGAGGAGGACGCCCCGGGCACCTGTCCCGTGGCTGGTACCTGGAGCCCACCGTCTTCGCCCACGCCGCCAACCACGTGTCCATCAGCCGTGAAGAGGTGTTCGGTCCGGTCACCGCGGTCATCCCCTACGAGGACGAGGAGGAGGCCGTGGCACTGGCCAACGACTCCGAGTACGGGCTGGCCGGTTCGGTGTGGACGGCCGATCCCGCCCGTGGCGAGGCGCTCGCCGCCCGGGTCGACAGCGGCTCCGTCGGGATCAACACCTACGGCTTCAACAGCGCGGCGCCTTTGTGCGGGCGGCGCGCGAGCGGGCTCGGTGGCGAACTGGGACCGGAGTCCCTGCACGTCTACACCCGTTACCAATCCCTGCACTTGACCGACAGCGACCGGGCCACGGCCCCCGCATGAGGAGGAGGACGGCAGTGAGGCACACACCCGCCGCCACACCGGTGGACGCCGGGCGCGGCTTCATCGGAACGATGACGGCCCTGCCCGCCTATGACGACGAGAGCTACCTGGACTTCGTCGAGGGCCTGCGTGGTTTCGCCCTACGCAAGGTCACGCCCGTGGCCGCCTCCCGAGTTCGGAAGGAGGCCGAACGACGGGGTTCGCCTCAGGGCATCGAGGAGCGGCGGGCCCTGAGCGATCCCCTTCCGGCCGTGGCGGCCCGCAACCGTCTCCTGCGCAGTACGCAGGGCATGAACTGGGAGCGGGTCCTGGAGTCCTACCAGACCCGGCGCGAGGAGTTGGAGGCCGAGCTCGCCCGCTATGAGGACCAGGGCCCGGCACGCCTGGAACTGGACCCGGACTTCGTCTATCCGGAGTACTACGACTCCGTTCACTACCACCGCCAGCCCGGTGGCTACCACGCCGACGCCCTGGCGGGGTACATCTACCACTACGGCACCAAGGTCTTCCACATCGGCGGCAACGACCACGACGAGTCGAAGATCGCCAACGCCGCCGCGGTCGCGGAGCCGGCCGACGGCCGTGTCGCACGGGTGCTGGACGTGGCCTGTGCCATCGGCAGCACGACCGTGGCCTTCAAGGACCGCTGGCCCGAGGCCGAGGTGTGGGGGGTGGAGGCCTCCGCGCCGCTGCTGCGTTACGCCCACGCTCGGGCCGTGCGGCTCGGCGCCGAGGTGACCTTCTCCCAGAGGCTCGCGGAAGACCTGCGCTTGCCCGACGCGCACTTCGACGTCGTCTACATGTCGACCCTGTTGCACGAGATGCCGGTCGAGGAGGGTCGCCGGGCCCTGCGCGAGGCGCACCGGGTCCTACGCCCGGGCGGGGTCCTGGAGATCCGGGACATGCAACAGGCCTCGTCGCCGATCGACCCCTGGGCCGACTACAGCCGCGACTTCGACTCGCGGTTCAACACCGAGCCCTACGCCTACCCCTTCGTCCACTCGAACGTGAGCGCGTTCCTCGAAGGGCTCTTCACCGAAGTGGACATCACCCCCGGCCACATGACGATCTGGAGGTGCACGGCTTGAGCACGCACACCCGAACCGAAGACGACCCCCGAGAGAAGACCACCCCCGGCACGGGCGACACCTGGAAGGTGTCCTATCCCGAACCGCTGGGCGCGCTCCTTCCGGACGGGATCAACGACCAGTTGCTCCACATCAGTGTCGGCCTGGCCGCCGAACTGTGGGTGGTGCGGCGCAGACTGGCCGCGTTGGAGGGCCAGCTGGTGGACTCGGGTACGGTCACCAGCCCCGACCAGATCCGCCACGAGCCCGATGACGTCATCGGCACGCCCGAACGGGACGAGTTCATCGCGCGTATCTTCGGTGCGTTGATCACGCCCGTGGACCGATGAGTTCTCCGTCATGGCACCGAGGCCCGGTCCGGGCCGGACCGATCCTCGGTGCCACGGTCATCGTCGCCGACCTGGATGCGGCCCGAACCGAGCTCGCCCCGGCCCTGGGCTGGCCCTCCCCGGAGGAGGGAGCCCCGCTCTCGGTGGCGGAGGCCGAACGTTGGGGGAATCCCGCGCTGGCCGGCGCCCCGACCCGGATCCTTCGCCCTCCCTCCGGGGAGGGGGGCTGGATCAGGGTGCTGGCCGGCGGTTCGGGGACACCGGTCCCCAAGCCCTTGGCCACGGTGGGATGGCGTGCTCTGGAGCTGATGGTCCGGGACGTCGAGGCCGCCGTGGACAGGGCGGAGAAACAAGGATTCCGCGTACTGGGACGACCCCGTCGCTTGGGGAACGCTGGATCGCTTCCGCTGACCGCAGGACAAGTCATGAGCCGGGACGGTGTCATTCTTTATCTGACACAAGTCCTCAGACCGATCGACGGCTTTTCCCTACCCCTCTCCCGAGGGGATGTCGACGGAATTTTCATAGCGGTCCTCGGAGCCAGGGACCTGGTGGCGACACGGGCCTTTTTGGAGGAGCGGATCCGCGTCTTTCGAGCCAGTGACAGGTCGTCCCCGGTCGGTGTGGTCAACGAGGTCCTCGGGCTGGCCGAGGACACTCCACATCGACTCAGCAGTCTCCAGCTTGAGGGTTCTCACCTGGTAGAAGTCGATCAGGTGCCCCAACTGGGACCCACTCCCCCACCCCAGGCCGGAGCGCCGGCACGAGGGGTCGCGGTGGTGGCCATAGAGGCCGACGTGCAGCACGCCCACACGCTGCGCACCCCTGAAGGGGCACTGGTCGATCTCATTCCGCGAGCAACTCCAGAAAAGCTCCCATAACCCTTCGGTTACTTTCAGGAGACTTTTTTCTCCTGTTTCTGTCGTGCGCGTCGCCATCCTTAAAAGATCCCGACCGCGAGAAGAAAATCCTTGACTAAAGATGTGACTTACTGCATGCTCCCACCCAAGGATAGAAACAGTGTTCCACTGAGAGGTACGGATAGCTGCGATGTTGAGACGTAGACTAGGAGCCATCGGGGCGGCGACCGCCCTCCTTGCAGTGGCCGCGTGTGGCGGCGGAGCCGACAACGGCGACACCGCCGAAGGAGCACCCGGAGGCACTCTCCGCGTCGCCGTACCCGACCTCCCCCCGGGCCAGGGGAACCCCTTCACCGCGGTCGGATCACCCAGCGTCTACACCTGGGCGGCGATCTTCGACTCCCTGACGGTGATCACGGCCGAAGGCGAGACCGATCCGGCCCTGGCCACCGAGTGGGAGAACGTCGACGAGACCACCTGGCGCTTCACCCTTCGCGAGGACGTCACCTTCTCCAACGGAGAAACCTTCGACGCCGAGGCCGTCGCCGCGACCGTGGACTACCTCCTCAGTGAAGAGGGCTCGACCACGGTCGTGGGCGGTGAGTTGAGCACCCTGGCCTCGGTCGAGGTCGAGGACGAGCACAGCGTCGTGATCACCACGGACGAGCCCGACCCCATCCTGCCCACGCGCATCAGCGTCATGCCCATCGTGGCCCCCCAGGCGTGGGAGGAGCTCGGTCCTGAGGGCTTCGCCACCGAACCGGTGGGCACGGGTCCCTTCAGCGTCGACTCCCTCACCCAGAACGAGGTCAACCTCAGCGCCTACGAGGACTCCTGGCGTGCCCCCGAGGTCGACTCCCTCAGCATCACCCGGTTGGCGGAGGTCACCCCCCGCACCCAGGCGCTCCAGTCCGGCCAGGTCGACCTGGCCATCCGCGTCGCACCCGACCAGATCACCTCCCTGAGCGACGCCGGTTTCACCATCGAGACCGCGCCCGCGCAGATCATGTCCCTGGCCTTCCGCCAGATCGACGAGGACAGCCCCATCGCCGACCCTCGGGTGCGCATCGCCCTCAACCACGCGGTGGACCGCGAGGCCATGGTCGAGTCGCTGCTCGGAGGGGAGGGCGGTGTCCCGACACAGGGCACCAGCGCCACCACCTTCGGGCACAACCCCGACCTGCCCGGATTCGAGTACGACCCCGAGCTGGCCCGTGAACTGCTGGCCGAGGCCGGCTACGAGGACGGCATGGAGCTGACCTCCCAGATCGTGGTCGGCAGCTTCGCGGCCGACTCCGAGATCTACCAGTCCGCCGCCGCGAACCTGGCCGAGGTCGGCGTCGACCTGCACCTGGAGCAGGTGAGCTTCGCCGAGTGGCTGGAGCGGTACCAGACCGACAACTGGGATCTGGACATGTTCGGACTGTCCTGGAACGCCGCGCCCATCCTCGACGCCAGCCGCCCGTACACCATCTTCTCCTGCCTCAAGCCGTCCGCGTTCTTCTGCGACGAAGAGGTCGCCGACCTGATCGGACAAGCCGACACCGAGTTCGACCCCGCCGCTCGGGAAGGCCTGCTGCACGAGGTCGCCGCGCGCATGCAGGAGAACCCGCCCTCCCTGCTCCTGGTGGAACAGGCCGACATCAACGCCACCGGCCCGCAGCTCCAGGGCTACGTGGACGAGAACCGACTCATCCGCTACGAGGACATCACCGTCCAGTAATCCCCATGTTCGAAGGGCCTGTCCATGGTTGACGTGCGAACCGCACCCCGAAGTCCCGGGGTCGAACTCGCCCTGTCGATGGCACGCAACGCGGCCGTACGGCTGTTCCAGGTGGCGATTCTCCTCTGGGTCATCTCCACGGCGCTCTTCTTCCTCCTGCGCATGTCAGGAGACCCCGCGCACACCATGGCGGGGGAGAACGCCTCACCGGAGATGATCGAGCAGATCCGTGTCCAGTACGGACTCAACGGTACGTTCATCGAGCAGTACCAGGCCTTCATCGGCCAAATGCTCGTGCTCGATTTCGGCGCCTCGCTCTCCACCGGGCGCGACGCCATGGAACTGGTCCTCGAACAACTCCCCCCGACACTCTTCCTGGCGGTGGCCGCCATCGCGATCAACATCGCGGTGGCGCTCCCGCTGGGAGGGTGGCTGGGAACCCGTCCCGAGACCGGTGCCAAGCGGTTCACCGGCGTCCTGGTCGCCATCGTCCAGGGCGTGCCCGGTTACGTGATCGGTCTGGTGTTGATCCAGATCTTCGCGGTCTCCCTCGGGGTACTGCCGTCCGTGACGGGAGGAGGAGCCGGTTCCGTCCTCCTCCCGGCACTGACGTTGGCCAGTTTCCAGGTTCCCAAACTGGTGCGCGTGGTCGCCTCCAGCGTGGCCGAGTCCATGGAACAGGACTACGTCCGTACCGCGCTGGCGAACGGTGGCACACCCTCCGAGGTGTTGTTCCGACACGCGATGCCCAACGCACTGCTGGCCACGACGGCCCTCATCGGCGCGCAGTTCGCCTTCCTGCTCTCAGGCTCGCTCATCACCGAGTACCTGTTCAACTGGCCGGGTCTTGGCCTGCTCCTGGTCAACTCCGTGACGAGGCTGGACTTCCCCGTGGTGCAGGCCGCCGTGTTCGTGATCGCCCTGTTGGTGTTCGTGGTCAACACCGTCATGGACCTGCTCTTCCAGGTCGCCGACCCCAGGCTGAGAAGAAGGTGATCGAGCCCGTGACCGAACTCCGACAAGAACGGCCCGTCCCGCGCGGGCCCCTGTTCGCCAGACGGCGGACCTCCTCGACACCGGCGGCGCTGTGGATCGGCGCGACCATCGCCGTGCTCATGCTCCTCACCACCCTGGTGACCCTCTTCCTCCCCCTGGACGGAGCCCAGACGACCGACCTGGCCGCACGTCTGTCCCCG
>CALGOD010000497.1 GCA_937957845.1 uncultured Nocardiopsis sp. | reverse complement strand
GGCGCGCAGGGAGGTGGAGCTCCAGGAGGTCATCGCACGCATGCCCCCGCGGAAACGGGCGATGCTCCTGGAGGGGCTCACGTCCTTCCGCCAGGCGGCGAACCGCTCCGACGAGCACTCCGGAAGTTCGGAACGACCGAACTTCCGTACGGCCTGAGCCGGCTGCGTGGGATCCGGACGGACGACCCGACACCACTCATCAGGGAGACCTCCGCGTTCCCGGGCCGCCCGGGTCCGCGACCGCCGTGAGGCGGAATTCCCAAGGTCTCACCTTGCCGACAACAGCAACTATTGTCAAGCAGCAACAGTTGTCCCGGGCAGAACACCGACCGAGCGTGGGCCCGTCCTCGCAGGATTGGAAGGACACCACCGCCGAACGGAAGGAAGCCCCCGCGGACTCACGAGGGCTTCCTTCGGTTCGGCCGTTCACGGGCTCCTCTCGGAACCGACGGCACGGGCGGCACGCCGTTCTCCGGATCAGATGATCGGTGGGCGACCCGCACGGGCCATCCGCCAGGCGGTCGACCAGCGGATCGGAGCACGCGGACCGGGACTCTCCCGCCAGCCCTCACGGAAACCGGCGAACCAGGAACGCAACGCACTCCGATCGCGCTCGCGCAACACGGTCAGGCCCACCCAGACGGTCAGGTAGAGCAGGACCAGGAGCCAGGGAAGGTTGCGCCTGGCCAACCACACCCGGTTGCGCGCGTTGAGCCGGTAGAAGTTCTCGTGTCGGGTGGGGGCCACCGCCGGGTGGTACATCACCGCTTCGGCGTCGTACTCGATCCCGTAACCGGCGTCCATGATCCGCCAGGCGAGATCGGTCTCCTCGTGGGCGTAGAAGAAGTCACCTGGCAGACCACCGCCCGCCTCGAAGGCGGTGCGGCGGATGGCGCACGCCCCGCCCAGGAACGTGGTCACCACACTCGACCTGCGGGGGTCCCCCACACGCAGACGAGGCACGTGACGGCGCTGGTCGGGCCCACCGTCGGGATCGGCGATCCGGAAGGACAGGGCGCCCAGCGAGGGATCGGCGTCGAAGCGATCACGTACGTGACGGGCCAGGTCCGTGGACCGGTACCAGCCGTCGTCGTCCAGGAACAGGATGACGTCGCCCGTGGCCGCCCGTACACCGTGGTTGCGCCCCTCGGGGATGCCCACGTTCTCCGGCAGACGCACCTGTACGACGCCCTCGGGCAGTTCCGGCAGGTCCGCGCCGTTGCCGACCACCACCACCTCGACGTCCGCGTCCTCCTGCTCGAACACACTGGTGATCGCACGGCGTAGTTCGGCGGGGCGGTTGCCCATCGTGAGGACGACACAGGACAGGGTCAACACGGGCACCTCGGAGCGGCTCCGTTCGGCTCTGGGTGCCTGGGAGTGCTCCTCTTCAGGCGCTCGGGGCTGCTCCTGTTCCTGCTCCGTGGGAGCCGAGGAGACCTCGGCCTCGGTGTTGCCTGAGCTCGACGAGGATGGAGTCACGGGTGTGGCCATGCTTGCGACCATTCAGTGGACGACGCGTTTCCAGAAGGTTGACACACGCCAACACTCGCAGAAACAGACTAACGAAGAAATAAACGGCAGATGGCCGGGGCCGTGAACAGGGTAACCCGCACGGCCCCGAATGTGACGTCATGGTCACTGGCGCGTTGCCCGCGTCATCGGGGACTCATTCGAGACGCCGCGAGGCGAGCACGCTCACGAAGTGCGCGAAGCTCATCAGTACCGCCACTGCGGCGCACGCCGCCACGAGGATCCGGGTGGCCGCCAGGTCGCCGAGGAAGGCGTCCACGACGGCCACGACGACGACGATCAAGGACAGTTCGACCGCCTGGATCAGGCGGTGCACCTTGAGGGCCGAGGCCAGGCGGCGGGCCAGGCTGAGCCCGGAGGAACGCGGACTCATCGCCTCGTCCGGGATCTCCTCCGAAAGCCCCGCCTTGGCACGTGCCACGACCACGTTGTCGGTCTCGGCCTTGATCAGCGCGACACCGATCGCGGCGGTCATGCCCAGAACGACCCAGCCGCCCGGTTCCCACTCCCCCTGGGCGCGGATGCCCAGTCCCACGAGGAGGGCGATCTCGGAGACGTAGTGGCCGATCCTGTCCAGATAGATCCCCGCGACGCTGGTACGACCCGTGTAACGGGCCACCTCACCGTCGGAGCAGTCCAACAACAGGTACACCTGCACCAGCAGCGCGGCCACGATCGCCGACCACAGACCGCCGAAGGCGACCACGACGCCCGCGAGCACGCCGAACACCATCATCAGATAGGTGATCGGGTTCGGGGGGACGCCGAGTCGGACGAAGAACGTGGTCAGATACGGGGACAGGTCGCGCATGTAGAGGCGACCCGCCCAGTGTTCCTCGTTGGTCCGCTCCTTGATCCCGGCGGGCTGGCCGCCCGCCCGGACCTCAGCGACCGACGGCTTCGACATAGTCCTTGACGCTCCGTCCGATCTCGTCCTCGGAGAGGTCGAGATGCTCCAGGATGGTGAACCGCCCCGGCCTGGTGTCCGGGGCATGGACCACCGCCCGCACGAACTCCTCGTGGCCGAGTCCGACGTCGGAGGGCACGATGGGCAGTTCGTGGCGGAGCAGGCAGTCCCGGAGCTCTCCCAACCGCGCCTCCGGCCAGCCCAGGTGCCGCACCCGCAGGAAGGACGCGTACAGCGTTCCCAGCCCCGCGAGTTCACCGTGGTTGCTGATGCCGGGGTAGAGGTGGGTGATGGCGTGCAGGACCTCGTGACACGCACCGCTGGCGGGGCGGCTGGACCCCGCCACCGACATGGAGATGCCCGAGAGCACCAACCCTTCGGCGAGCACGGTGAGGAAGGCGTCGGACTCCACCGAGTCGGGTCGGTGCAGCACCGCCTCGGCCGCGACCCTGGCGAAGGTGACGGCCATGCCGTCCACCGGTTCGCCGTTCACCCGGCCCGACAGTTCCCAGTCCTCGATGGCCGAGATGTTGCTGATCACGTCGCCGATGCCCGAGCGGACCAGGTGGGAGGGGGCGGCACGGACGTAGTCGAGGTCGATGACCACGGCGAGGGGCATGGTCACACCGATGGACGGCTTACCGCCCTCGTGCTCCAGGGAGCTGACCGGTGAGGCGATGCCGTCATGGGCCAGGTTGGTGGCCACGGCCACCATCGGGATGCCCGCCATGGTCGCCGCGAACTTGGTGACGTCGATGGTCTTGCCGCCGCCGATTCCGGCGACCGCCTCGTAGGCGCCCGAGCGGAGCTTCTTCCCCAGCTCGGTGGCCGCGTCGACGGTGCCCTCGCCGACGTGGAAGACCTCGCACTGCGGCAGGTCCAGGTCGGCGGCGATCTGCGCGCCCTGGCCCGGACCCACCGCCACGGCGATGCGCCCCTCGGTCGCGATACGCCGGTCGGCGAGCACGGACCCCAAGGAGGAGACCGCGCCCCGCCGGACGTCGATCGCCAGCGGGGACGGGAGCATACGAGCTAGTAGCGGCACGCGATCTCCCTCGCCTTGGTCAGGTCGTCGTGATCGTCGACCTCGACCCAGTCGACCTTGCCGATGGGCGCCACGGCGATCCTCTCGCCTCGGTTGACCAGCTCCTGGTAGCCGTCCTCGTAGTACAGCTGCGGGTCGCGCTCCCAGGTGGTCTTGAGCGCGTCGGCGAGACGGGCGTCCAGGGAGCCCTCGATGAGGGTGGCCCCGATGTACTCGCCCGCGGCGGTGGCCGGGTCCATGAGCTTGGTGATGTCGCGCAGGTGACCCTCGTCGTCCAGGGTGACCTTCATCTCCTCTTCGGCAAGGCTTTTCACGTCGTCCACCGCGAGGAGGAGTTCCGGACCCCGTGCGGCGAGTAGCGTCTTCTCGACACTCACGGGATGCACCGTGTCACCGTTGACGAGGAGGACGCCCTCGGAGAAGAACTCACGTGCGGTCCACAGGGAGTAGGCGTTGTTCCACTCCTCGGCCTTGTCGTTGTAGCTGAGGGTGAGCTTGACCCCGTGGCGCTCCTCCAGAGCCTCCTTGCGGGCCTCGACCGCCTCGGCGCGGTAGCCGACCACGATGACCACGTCCGTGAGCCCGACCGCGGCCAGGTTACGCAGTGAGATGTCCATGATGGTCGTCTCACCGTCGACGGGCACCAAGGCCTTGGGCAGGGTGTCTGTGTAAGGGCGCAGACGGCGCCCCGCGCCTGCGGCGAGAACCATTCCGAGCATGAGGGCGTGTTCCTCCTTAGGTCGGGGAGGCTCTCACGCCTCCCCGTTCGTTCCCGTGGCCGATCGGGCCCCGCCTGTGCGGTCGGTTCGGGCTTTCCCAGCGTCAGTCCGGTCGGTGACGCCGTCGTCTGCGGCTGTGGTGCGGGATCGCACGTCGGTCACCGGTGTCGAACTCCAGGTGCGCACCGCCTCATGGACGAGCAGCACCACCAGGTATCCCGTGAGTATGCCGTATGCGGGAGCAAGGGCGTGAAACGCTCCCCCGACAGCGATGACGAGCATGCGGCCGTCCCAGCCCAGCCCCGCCGCGCGCACGCCGTCCGTCCGGATCGTTCCGGCCGCGGGACGTGCGACGTCGTCACGGTGCAGGCAGGCGACCACCACCAAGAGTACGGACACAAGGGGACCCGGCACACCGGACGCCAGTCCCAGAACCGCCAGGTATCCGTACTCGGTGACGCGGAGGACGGGTGGTACGAGCCAGTCGAACCGACCGTCGTGGGGGTGGCCCGAGGCCAGTCCGGACAGTAGCAGGGCAGCAACCGGTGCAAACAGGGTAATACCTGTCAGCTGTCCACGGCCCGCCAGGAGGAGCGTCCCCACGATCAGGGCGCCGGTGAGCGCGGGGAGCAGGGGAGGCACGGCCCCCGGTGCGATCCTGCCGAGCAGGACACAGATCCGACCGTCGTCCCGGAGAAGGCGCAGATCCGGGTCGAGGGGTTCGCACCATCGTCTGGGCCGCTCCGCGTGGCCGCCCGCATCGACCGCGCTCACCGGTCCGCTCCGGGGTCGGCGGGGCCGATCAGATGCGCGGTGATCGCGACGGCGCACCCGAAGATGAGGGTGACGAAGGCAACGCGCGCGTCCCACAGCGTGGCCGCGACCGCGACGGCCGTGAACCGCACGGGTTGGGAGAAGTTCAGCAGGGAGCGGACCGCTGAACCCGCGCAACGGCGCCGTCCCGCGGACGTCGTGGTCTCGGGGACCGGGGATCGCCCTCCTCCTGCGCCACGGGCCTCGAGGGCTTCGGGGGGACCCGCCGTACCGGCGCCCGCGATCACGGTGGCGCCGAACAGACGTGAGGTCAGGACGGGATCGCTCTCCCGTGAGACCCGGGAGATCCGAGGCCCCAGCATCCCCCTGAGGCCCCCCACGGGTTCGCGGGAGACGGGGGACCGTTTCCCACCGTGCCCCGGTCCGGAGGCGGCCGGAGCGTTCCTCGCCTCGAGGAGAGAGTCGCGCAGGGCCAACGCCACGAGCGCGCCGGCGGCCCATCCCCAGACTCCGTTGATCCCCGCCACCACCGCCCCGACGGCCAGGCCGAGATGGACCGCGTACTCGCGCAGGTGCGCCAGCATCTGCGCGAGCCACAGGGTGAGGGCGTCATGACGGTCGGCCCGCATGCGCTCGCGGACCGCGTCACAGAACAGGACCACGCCGAGGAGGGCCGACCCCACCAGGCCTCCCACCGTGTCGGCCCGGGAGAACCAGACCGCCGCGCCGATCGCCACCAGGACGCTGATCCGTGTCACCCCGGCCCGGGTGACGTGTCCGCGTTCCAGTATCCGCGCGACCAACCGCGCCACCGTGCCGCCGTCGGCCATGGACGTGCCCTCCCCCGGTTCCGCTGGGAGACACCGTTTCTCACGGTAAGCAACCGTTCAATCACTGACACGCCTCAGTGATTCAGGGCATTCCAGGAGGCCCGTGGAGCTTTTTCGGACACATGTGGACGCGAACGTGCGCACCGCCGAATCCTTCGGCGGTGCGCACGTTCCGGCGAGTCCCGGCCGGAGGGGAAGGGCGAAGGAGCGCTCAGGCGGCCTGGCCACCGTCGCCGTCGGCGCCGTCCTGCTCGGCCTTCTTGGCCTGTTCCGCACGCTTCTTCTTCGCGGCGTCGCGCTTCTTACGCTCGTCGATCTCGGTCTTGGTGTCCTCGTTGTAGGCGGCGAGGGCCGCGTCGATGTCGGTGTCCAGGGCCAGTCCACCGCCCTTGATGTACAGCCCGCGGTTGCAGAACCGACGCAGGTCCTTCTCGTTGTGCGACACCAGGACCATCGTGCGCTGGTTGGCCAGCATGCGGTCGATGGCCTCGTAGCACTTGCGCTTGAACGCCTTGTCGCCCACCGCGAGCACCTCGTCGACCAGCATGATCGGGTGCTCCAGCTGGGAGATGAGCGCGAATCCGAGGCGCACCTTCATTCCGCTGGAGTAGTGACGCACCGGGGTGTCCACGAACCT
Organism: uncultured Nocardiopsis sp.; assembly: GCA_937957845.1. Taxonomy (GTDB): domain Bacteria; phylum Actinomycetota; class Actinomycetes; order Streptosporangiales; family Streptosporangiaceae; genus Nocardiopsis. The sequence goes on along the minus strand of CALGOD010000497.1, from coordinate 225 downwards.
CGACTTGATCTCGGCGAAGTCGACGATCTCCTCGAAGCGCTCGTCGATCTGCTTCTCGGTCATCCCGTGCAGGGAGCCGACCAGATAGACGTTCTCACGGCCGGTGAGGTTGTCGTTGAAGCCGGCACGCAGCTCCAGCAACGGGGCGACCTTGCCGTGGACGTGGACCTCGCCCTCGTCGGGGATGAGCACCCCGGCGATCAGCTTGAGCAGGGTCGACTTGCC
>CALGOD010000496.1 GCA_937957845.1 uncultured Nocardiopsis sp. | reverse complement strand
CACCCGGTCGGCGATCCGGCGGGCCTCCTCACGTAGGTACATGCGCACCAGGGTGGCGATCTGGTCGTTGCGCGAGCGCCCCGCACGCAGTCGCCCGCCCAGTTCGGGCCCGACCCTCTCGATGAAGCCGCGCTCCAGCGCGGTGTGCACGTCCTCGTCCTCCAGGACGGGGGTGAACGATCCGGAGGCCACGTCGGCCTCCAACCGGTCCAGGCCGGCGATCATGCGCTCCAGCTCGTCCTCGGTGAGCAATCCGGCGCGGTGCAGCGCCCGGGCGTGCGCGCGCGATCCGGCGATGTCGTGGCGGGCCAGACGCCAGTCGAAGTGGGTGCTCAGTGACAGCCGTGCCAGGGCCTGGTCGGGGCCGCCCTCGAAGCGGCCTCCCCACAGGCGCAACGCCTCGGGCTGGTCGGCCATGGAAGGTCCCTGTCCTTTCTCATGGGGTGCGGGACCGTCAAGGTCCCGCACCCGCCGGGATGGTGATTTGCCGGGCGCCGACCGCGCGGGCCGGCGGTCTTCGCGGGTACGCGGAAGAGCGTCGTGCCACTGCGGCCGTGCGTGGACGGCTACGGTCTGCGGTCGGCCAGCCGCAGGAGCGCGGCGGCCAGATCCTCGCCGCCCTGGGGGTCCCGGGCGATCACCAGGATGGTGTCGTCCCCGGCGATGGTGCCCAGGATGGCGTGGAAGTCGGTGTGGTCGATGGCCGAGGCCAGGTACTGGGCCGCGCCGGGCGGGGTGCGGACGATGACCATGTTGGCGGAGGCCTCGGCCGAGACCAGCAGGTCCTCCGCGAGTCGGATCAGGCGGGCACCGGAGACCTGTTCGAGGTCGAGACTGTCGGGGCGGGTGCGCTGCAGCCGCTCGCCGCCCTCTCCCGGCAGCACGTAGGCCAGGTGTCCGTCGGCGGTACGGAGCTTGACCGCGCCCAACTCGTCCAGATCCCGGGACAGGGTGGCCTGGGTGACCTGCACGCCCGCCTCGGCCAGACGCTTGGCCAGTTCCCCCTGGGAGCGCACGTCCTCGCGTGTGAGGACCTCGGCGATGCGGGCGTGTCTGGCCGCCTTGGTCATCGGCGCCGTGCCACCGCCTTCCGTCATCACGATTGTTCGGCCGCGGGGTCGTCGCCGACCTCGAGCAGGAAGGCGAGCAGGGCCTTCTGCGCGTGACGACGGTTCTCGGCCTCCTCCCAGACCACGCTTCGGGGTCCGTCGATGACCTCGGCGGCGATCTCCTTACCGCGGTAGGCCGGCAGGCAGTGGAGGACGATCGCCTCGGAGTCGGCGATGGCGAGCAGGTCCGTGTCGATCGCGTAAGGGCGGAAGGGCGCCTCACGCCGCGCGCTCTCGTCCTCCTGCCCCATGGAGACCCAGGTGTCGGTGGCCAGGACGTCCGCGTCTCGCGCGGCCTGGCGGGCGTCGGTGGTGATCGTGACCGACCCCCCGGTGCCCTCGGCGATCTCGGTGGCGCGGGCGACCACGGACGGGTCGGGGTGGTGGCCCTCGGGAGCGCCGATCCTCACGTGGAGTCCGGCGGTGGCACCACCCAGCAGGTAGGAGTGGGCCATGTTGTTGGCGCCGTCACCAAGGTAGGTCAGGGTGAGCCCTGGCAGGGCGCCCTTGTGCTCGCGGATCGTCTGGAGGTCGGCGAGGACCTGGCAGGGGTGGAACTCGTCGGTGAGGGAGTTGATCACGGGGACGGCGATGTGGGCGGCGAGGCTCTCCAGATCCCTCTGGGCGAAGGTACGCCACACGACGGCGGCCACCTGGCGTTCGAGGACCCTCGCGGTGTCCTCCAGGGGTTCGCCCCGGCCCATCTGGGTGGTGCCCGTGTCCAGGACCAAGGCGCTGCCGCCGAGGTCGGCGACTCCGACGGCGAAGGACAGCCGGGTCCGGGTGGAGGGCTTGTCGAAGAGCAGGGCGACGGTACGGGGGCCGGCGAGCGGCCGGTGTCCGAAGCGGTTCTCCTTCATCTCGTCGGCGAGGTCGAGCACCCGCGCCTGTTCGTCCGGGGTGAGGTCGTCATCGCGAAGGAAGTGGCGGATCATGACTGCGGCTCCTTCGTCGCGGCCGCGTCGGCGGCGTCCAGGATGGTCGGCAGTGCCTCGATGAACACACCGATCTGTTCGGGGGTGATGACCAGGGGCGGAGCGAGGCGGATGGCGTCGGGGGCCACGGCGTTGACCAGGAATCCGCGCACGGCCGCCTGCTCCTGCACGTGGGCGGAGTGGGGCGCGGTCAGTTCCAGGGCCCTCCACAGCCCGCTGCCGCGCTGTCCCGCGAGCAGGGGATGGTCGACCGCGTCGAGCTGCTCGGCCAGCAGGGAACCGGTGACGGTGGTGTGGGCGAGGAGGTCCTCGCTCTCGATGGTGTCGATCACGGCGAGGGCCGCGGCGCAGGCGACGGGATTTCCGCCGAAGGTGGAGCCGTGGTCCCCCTTGTGGAAGGCGTCGGCGAAGCGACCGAAGCCGACACAGGCTCCGATGGGAAGGCCTCCCCCCAGCCCCTTGGCGAGGGTGAGCACGTCGGGTCGCACCTCCTCGGCCTGATGGGCGAACCACCGTCCGGTACGGCCGATACCGCTTTGGATCTCGTCCAGCACGAAGGCCGCGCCGGTGTCGTCGCAGATACGGCGGACCCCGGTGAGATAGCCCTCCGGTGCGGGAACGACCCCCGCCTCACCCTGGGTGGGTTCGGCGAACACCGCGACGCAGTGCTCGTCGACGGCCTCGGCCAGGGCGTCCAGGTCACCATGGGGGACGAAACGCACGTCCATGCCGAAGGGGCCGAAGGGTTCGCGGATGGAGTCCTTGCCGGTGAGCGCCAGGGCGCCGGAGGTACGGCCGTGGAAGCCCTTGTCGGCCGCCACGAAGTAGTGGCGGCCCTGTCCCGCGGCGCGCTTGACCAGTTTGAGGGCCGCCTCGTTGGCCTCCGTTCCGGAGTTGGTGAAGAAGATCTTGGCGTCACCGCCGAGCAGTCCGATGAGGCGCTCGGCGAGTTCGACCTCGCGCTCGTGGACGAAGAGGTTGCTGGTGTGGGCGAGGGTCGCCGTCTGGCGGGCCACCGCCTCGACCAAGGCGGGATGGCCGTGTCCCAGGCTGGAGACGGCGATCCCCGCGATGAGGTCGAGGTACTGGCGGCCGTCGGCGTCGTAGACCTCGCAGCCTCGCCCGAGGGTGAGGGCGACGGGCGGAACGCCGTAGGTGGGCATGAGCGAGGCCGCGAAGCGCTCGCGCAGATCGGAACCGCTGGTCACTTTGCGCCTCCTGTGTTCGTGTCGGTGGTGCGCCAGGGGCGCGGGGTGTGGCCGTTCCCGCTGAGCAGGGCGGCCTCCAGCTCCTCGTCGGCGACCATGGTGCCGACGCCCTGGTCGGTGAAGACCTCCAGGAGCAGGGAATGGGGGATGCGGCCGTCGATGATGTGGGCCTGGGGGACACCGCCTTCGACGGCGTGCAGACAGGCCTCCATCTTGGGGAGCATTCCCGAGGACAGGGAGGGCAGCAGGGCCCGTAGCTCGTCGACGTCCAGTCGGCTGATCAGTTCGGTGTTGTGCGGGTAGTCCGAGAACAGGCCCTCGACGTCGGTGAGCATGATGAGCTTGCTGGCGCCCAGGGCGACCGCGATGGCGGCGGCCGCGGTGTCGGCGTTGACGTTGTAGACGCCGCCGTCGTCCGCGCGGGCGACACTGGAGATGACCGGGATGCGTCCGTCCGCCAGGAGTGCGGCGACGGCCTCGGGAGTGACCCCGGTGATCTCGCCGACGCGTCCGAGGTCGACGCTCTCACCGTCCACCTCCACGGTCTTGCGCTCGGCGACCAGGAGGTTGGCGTCCTCCCCGGACATGCCGACGGCGAAGGGGCCGTGCTGGTTGACCAGACCGACGATCTCGCGGTTGACCTGACCGGTGAGGACCATGCGGACGATGTCCATGGCCTCGTCCGTGGTCACGCGCAGTCCCGCGGTGAAGGTGGACTCCACTCCCGAGCGGTCGAGGTGGGCGCTGATCTGGGGACCTCCGCCGTGCACGACCACGGGACGCAGGCCCGCGTAGTGCAGGAAGACGACGGATTCGGCGAAGCGGACGCGCAGCTCCTCGCTGACCATGGCGTTGCCGCCGTATTTGACCACGACGGTGCGGCCGTGGAAACGGGAGAGCCAGGGCAGCGCCTCGATGAGGGTGGCGGCCTTGTCTATGGCGACGGCCCGTGCCTGGTCTTCGGTGGGTGGTGTGGAACGCGCGTTCATGATTCCTGGGCCTGGTCGTTGTCGGGGACGGGGACGTCGGAGCCGACCTGGATGGCCAGCTCGGCGAGCACCTCGGTGAGCAGTGCGGCGAGGGCGCCCTCGCCGGGGGTGACTCCGCTGGCGCCACTGGCCATGAGCAGCACGGCGTCGTTGGTGGCGTCCAGTGGGTCGAAGGTCTTGCCGACGGCGTCGACCAGTAGGCGCCGGCACTGGTCCGGGGTGAGGTCGGCGTCGGTGGTCAGCACGCACAGCACCGAGGAGACCGAGGGGTCCGGCCCCTTGGCCATCGCGCCGACGGTGTAGCCGTCACCTCGACGGAAGGCGATCTTGGCGACGGTGTCGGTGGTGCGGAGGGCGTCGGCCGCGGCCAATCCTCCCTCGCGTGAGGCCTCGGCCAGGGCTTCCGCGGCGCCTCGGCGCAGGGCCTCCAGGGGCGGACGGACGCCGACCGCGCCGGCGGAGCACAGCGCGACCTCCGAGGCGGAGTCGCCCAGCAGGTCGGCGATGTGCTCGGCCTGGGCGTGCACGTCCTGGAAGCCGGAGGGGCCGGTGCCCGCGTTGGCCCCTCCGGAGGAGAGGACCACGGCGCGTACGCGGCCGCCGGAGAGCACCTGCCTCGACCACAGGACGGGGGCGGCACAGCCCTCGACGGTGGTGAAGACGCCCCCGGCCGCCCGTGAGGGGCCTTCGTTGACCACCACGGCCACGTCCCGGGCACCACCGCCCTTCAGCCCCACGGAGACTCCGGCGGCTCGGAAGCCCTGGGGTGCGGTGACACTCACGGTGTTGCCTTCCTCATGGATCGACCGGAAGCGTTGTCGGTGTGACGGCGGGGTCCTCCCCGCGAGGATGCGTGGCGCCGCTTCGGGTGCCGACGGCGGCGCGGCGGGCATGATCGTCCCGGTGGGCGTTCGAAGCCTTAAGGGGCGACCGCGGCGAGCGGCAGAGCGGTGTCCTCGGGCAGGCCGAGGGCGAGGTTGGTGCTCTGGAGCGCGCCGCCCGCGGTGCCCTTGGTGAGGTTGTCCAAGGCGGCGACGGCGACCATACGGTTCGCGTCGGAGTCCACGGTGACCTGCACGAGGGTGGTGTTGGCGGCCAGTGTCATGGCGGTGCTGGGCCAGGTGCCCTCGGGGAGCAGGTGGACGAAGGGCTCGTCGGCGTAGGCGGTCTGGTAGGCGGCGCGGACCTGGTCGGCGGTGGTCCCCGGTTTGAGGGGCGCGGTGCAGGTGGCGAGGATGCCGCGAGGCAGGGGGGCCAGGACCGGGGTGAAGGACAACCTGACCGACTCCCCCGTGACCGAGGTCAGGTTCTGGATGATCTCGGGGTTGTGCCGGTGGGTTCCGCCGACGCCGTAGGGGCTGAGGGCGCCCATGACCTCGCTGCCGACGAGGTTGGGCTTGGGCGCCTTGCCCGCACCGGAGGTACCGGTGACGGCCACGACCGTCAGGTCGGGTTCGACGAGCTGTTCGGCCAGGCCCGGCATGAGGGCGAGTGTGGCGACGGTGACGTGGCAACCGGGCACGGCGATACGACGGGCTCCGGCGAGCCGCTCCCGCTGACCGGGCAGCTCGGGCAGACCATAGGGCCAGGTCCCGGCGTGCGGGGTGCCGTAGAAGCGTTCCCAGGCGGCGGCGTCGTTGAGACGGAAGTCGGCGCCGCAGTCGACGACGAGCACGTCGTCGCCGAGCTGCTGGGCGAGGTCGGCGGACTGCCCGTGTGGCAGGGCGAGGTAGACGATGTCGTGGCCGCGCAGGTCCTCCACGGTGGTGGGGGCCAGGATCCGGTCCGCCAGGGGCACCAGGTGCGGCTGGTGCTGGATGAGGGGGGTCCCGGCGTTGCTTCCCGCGGTGACCGCGCCGATGGTGATCTCGGGATGGGCCAGGAGCAGGCGCAACAGCTCGCCCCCCACGTAACCGCTGGCTCCGGCGATGGCCGCTGTGTATCCCACGGTGGTACCCCCTGATCGGACTGACCGAACTATCATGCATCCGAATGCAAATTTATGCAACCAAGTTCGAGCAGGACCCCGTCCGGTGTGGTCGGGGTCTCCCTCGGGAAGGGGTCCACCACTCCCCGAAAGCGGTCAGCGACGTGCGATGCGGGTGGCGATTCCCGCGAAACGGGAGGTCTGCGCCCGCTCCTCGGTCCGTGACTCGCGCCGATCCGCGGTGCGGTAGAGGCCATGGATGACCTGGGTGCCCACCCAACGCAGGGGTTCGGGTTCCCAACCCCGGACCCGATGTCCCACCCAGGGCAGACGCGTCAGATCGCTCTCACGGCGCAGGATCAGGTCACGCAGGGTGCGTCCGGCCAGGTTGCTGGTGGCCACGCCACTGCCCATGTAACCACCCGCCCAGCCCAGGCCGGTCTCGGTGTCCATGTGCACGGTCGGGCACCAGTCGCGCGGCACGCCCAGCACACCGGACCAGGCGTGCTCGACCGGGACCTCGGACGTGTCGGGGAACATGCGGGTGAGCGCCCGCCACAGCTCGGCGATGGCCTGTGGTTGGGTGGCTCCGTCCTTGTCATGGGAGGAGCCGAAACGGTGGGGAGCACTGCGCCCGCCGATCGCGATGCGGTCGTCCGCGGTGCGCTGGGCGTAGACGTAGGAGTGGGCCGTGTCCCCCAGCACCTCGCGCCCCTCCCAGCCGATCTTCTCCCACAGTTGCGCGGGGAGCGGCTCGGTGGCGATCATCGAGGAGCTCACCGGCAGCCACTCGCGTCTTTGTCCTCGCAGCGTGGAGGTGAACCCCTCGGTGGCGCGGACGATGTGGTCGGCGTAGACGGTGCCGTGCTCGGTGACGACCGCGGGACGGGCCGCGCCCTTGCGGGGTCGGATCTCCTCCACCGCCGTGTCCTCGAAGATCGCCACGCCCAGGCCCTCCACCACCCTGGCCAGTCCCATGACCAGTTTGGCGGGCTGCACTCGGGCGGCGTGGGGAGAGTACGCGGAGGCCACCGCGCCCGAGACCGACAGCCTCGGCTGCCGGTCCTCGTCCAGCAGGTGGATGTCGTCCGGCCAGTAACCCCACTCCTGGAGGTACTCGATGTCCTCGGCCAGACGTTCGGCCTGCGCGGCGTTGGTGGCCACCAGACGCATGCCGCCCCGGACGATGTCGGCGTCGATGCCCTCGGCCTCGGCGACCGAGATCACCTCGGTGACGGTGTCCATCATCGCGCGCTGCAGGGCGATCATCGCGGCCTTGCCGTGGGACTGTGCGTAACGTTCACGCGATCCCGCGAACTCGGCGGACAGCCAACCCCCGTTGCGGCCCGAGGCACCGAACCCGGCGAACTCGCGTTCGACCACCGCCACCCGCAGGTCCGGCTGGGCCTTCTTGAGGTAATAGGCGGTCCACAGACCGGTGTATCCGGCTCCGACCACGCAGACGTCGTAGTCGGCGGTGCCCGGCAGGGGCTCCCGTCGCTCGGGGAGTCCGATTCCACGGAACCAGAAGGAGACCGCCCCGTTGGCGAAACGCGAGGATCGGGGAATAGCCCTCATCTGCGCGGCAGTGGTGAACAGTCCCATCTTTCCCCCCGAAACCCTTGAGCTCACGGCCCGCCGACCCACGAACTTCCGCCAACTTACACGGGAACGACAGCTCGTGGGATGTTTTCCCCACCTTCGGGGGCGAAGCCCCCCTGCTGAGGACGGATTCGGCTGTCACCGTTTCGAGCCCAACGCATCCTCAGTGGCAGGAACTGTCACGAAGCGTACGTGCGATGGCGGCGAGCCGTCGGACCCCCTCCTCACCGAGGGGCTCCAGCACGTGCTCGCGCAGTCGCTCCACGTGCTTGACACGCGCCTTGTCGATGAACTCCACACCTTTGGCGGTGAGCACGGCGTAGACGACGCGCCGGTCGGAGGCGCAGTTCTCCCGCGCCACGTAACCCTCGCGCTCCAGACGGTCCGCGAGCTTGGTGAATCCGCCCGTGCTCAGGCTGACCTCACGCGCCAGCCGACTCATGGGCAACCGGTGGCCCGGGGTGCGCTGTAGGCGGATGAGCACGTCGAACCATGGTCCGGCCATGTCCCTGCCGTCGGGCGTGATCCCGCTGAGGAGCCTGGGCTCGATGAGGGTCATCGCCTCGTGGACCAGCCCCCATGCGGTGATGAGGTCGTCATCGCTCAGCCCCTCCCGTGCACCCACCTCTTCGATCGGTCGTGTACTCATGCCCCGCTCCTTGTCTCACGCGGATGGTCATCGCGTGCATCCCATTCATAAGAAATATCTTCCCAGTAAACTACCACTTCCACCTTGGATTCGCGGGGGTCTTCC
>CALGOD010000495.1 GCA_937957845.1 uncultured Nocardiopsis sp. | reverse complement strand
TGTCGGTGGTGCGCTCCCGGACCGGAGCCTCATAGGCCTGGAGGGCAATGGGGCCCGGCTGTTACCTAACAGTGTTAGGAAGAAGTTCGGCCGCGGCCGGGATCCTCCCGGCCGCACAGCATCCAGGAGGCCCACGATGACCGACGTCTACGTCCTCGACGCCGTGCGCACACCCTTCGGCAGGTACGGCGGCGGACTGTCCGGAGTCCGTCCCGACGACCTGGCCGCCCACGTCGTCGGAGCCCTCGTCGAACGCACACCCGACCTGGACCCCGCCACCGTCGACGAGGTCGTCCTCGGCAACGCCAACGGCGCGGGCGAGGAGAACCGCAACGTCGCCCGCATGGCCGCCCTGCTGGCCGGACTGCCGACCTCCGTTCCCGGCGTCACCGTCAACCGGCTGTGCGGCTCGGGCATGGAGGCCGCCATCCAGGCCAGTCGCGCCATCCAGGTCGGCGACGCCTCCCTGGCGGTGGCCGGGGGAGTGGAGTCCATGAGCCGCGCCCCCTGGGTGCTGCCCAAGCCGGCCAAGGGCTTCCCCGCGACCGACGCCACCCTGCACTCCACCACCCTGGGCTGGCGGATGGTCAACCCGCGCATGCCCGGACGGTGGACCGTATCCCTCGGGGAGGGCACCGAGGGTCTGGCCCGACAGCACGGCATCACCCGCGCCGATCAGGACTCCTTCGCCCTGGCCAGCCACACCAAGGCCGCCGAGGCCTGGGCCAAGGGCGTCTTCGACGACGAGATCGTCCAGGTGCCCGACGCCCCTCTGGATCGCGACGAGTCCATCCGGGAGACCTCCGCCGACAAGCTCGCCGGACTCAAGCCGGCCTTCCGCGCCGAGGGCACCATCACCGCGGGCAACGCCTCGCCCCTCAACGACGGGGCCGCCGCACTCCTGCTCGGAGACCGCGCCGCCGCCCAAGCCGTCGGCGTGGAGCCGCTGGCGCGTATCGCCGGCCGTGGCGCGGCCGGCGTCGACCCCGACGTGTTCGGCATCGGACCCGTCCGCGCCGCCGAGATCGCGCTCGAACGCGCGGGCATCGGCTGGAGCGATCTGTCCGTCGTCGAACTCAACGAGGCCTTCGCCGCCCAGACCCTGGCCTGTGTCCGTAGCTGGAAGGGACTGGACCCCGAGATCGTCAACCCCCATGGTGGAGCCATCGCCATCGGCCACCCGTTGGGGGCCTCCGGCGCACGCATCCTCGGTTCGCTCGCCCACGAATTGCGTCGCCGCGGCGGGGGCTGGGGCCTGGCCGCGCTGTGCATCGGCGTCGGCCAGGGGCTGGCCGTCGTCCTGCACGCCTGACCGTCCCGGTGACCGAGGCACGATCCCGCGTCCCCACGCGCCCGCCGACATCGCTTTCGCGCCTGCTCACCGAACCCTCCGCGCCGGTCCCGACCCAAGGGCCGGCGCGGAGAGCGGAAGACCCTGAGCGACGAGCGGGATCGCCTCCGGTTCGTCATGACCCGCCCGAGCGCCCGTCCCGACCACCGCGACGTCCGACGTGCCGCGACGTCCACTTCTCGTTCCCCTGTGGGTCTTGCCGGCGGCTCCTCGGACGTGTCCCTTCGACCCCCCGCCGTCCTTTCAGGACGCTGTGGAACCCGATGCCCGGGTCCAGGGCCCGCGAGCGCGTGCCGATCGCACACGACCACGACACCGACGTGACCGTGGTGGGCTTCACCCCGGTGGGACACCGTGCCGCGCGAAGGAGAACAGACCCGCTCGAGGGCCGGTCGGGAGCTCATGGAGAGGGACGAACCGACCTCTTTCCCACCGACCTCGGTCCAGGCCGTGGGCCCCGTCCACACCTCGTACCGCCCTGATCGGACGAATCCCTACGCCGTGGCCGAGTCATGCCCGGAGTGCGATGTGGATTCGCGGTACCGTCCCGTGACGGAGCCGGCGACGTCGTGTCCCACGCACTCGTCGAGACATGGGCGCCCACGCTCCGGTCACCGCCGCACACCGGAGTCGATCTCCTACGGCGGAGAACCGTTCGACGTCCTCACCGGGAGACCGGAGGGCGTGCGCGCCCGTGAACGGATCCGCGCCCTACTCGACCCGGCGGGCTACCCGGGCTCGGCCACGGTGTTCACCGACCGCGTCATCGACGGGAGGGCGGGCCGAGCCGAACACACCGATAGCGAACAAGGAGATACGAGCCGACGATGAGCGTTGACCTCCACTACACCGAGAGCGGACCGGCCGACGCGCCGCCCCTGCTGCTCGGCGGTTCCCTCGG
>CALGOD010000494.1 GCA_937957845.1 uncultured Nocardiopsis sp. | reverse complement strand
ACCCTGGTCATCGCCATCTCCCAGTCCGGGGAGAGCATGGACACCCTGATGGCGGTCCGTTACGCCCGTGAGCAGCGCGCCAAGGTCCTGGCCATCTGCAACGTCAACGGTTCGACGATCCCGCGCGAGTCCGACGGCGTGCTGTACACCCACGCGGGTCCGGAGGTCGGTGTCGCCGCCACCAAGACCTTCCTCACCCAGCTGGCCGCCTGCTACCTGGTCGGCCTGTACCTGGCCCAGGTGCGCGGGCTGAAGTTCGGCGACGAGATCAACACCGTGATCGCCCAGCTGGCCACCATGCCCGAGCAGGTGGAGCGGGTCCTGGACACGGTGGAGCCGGTCCGCGAGCTGGCCCGGTCACTGGCGGGAGCGAGCACCGTACTGTTCCTCGGCCGCCACGTGGGCTACCCCGTGGCGTTGGAGGGCGCGCTCAAGCTCAAGGAGCTGGCGTACATGCACGCCGAGGCGTTCGCCGCCGGTGAGCTCAAACACGGTCCGATCGCCCTCATCGAGGACGGCCTACCGGTCGTCATCGTGGTGCCCTCCCCCAAGGGCCGCAGCGTGCTGCACGACAAGATCGTGTCCAACATCCAGGAGGTGCGCGCACGCGGCGCCCGCACCATCGTGATCGCCGAGGAGGGGGACGAGTCCGTCCGCCCGTACTCGGACGTGCTCATCGAGATCCCGGCCGTGCCGACCCTGCTTCAACCGATCGTCTCCACGATCCCGATGCAGGTGTTCGCGTGCGAGCTGGCCCTGGCCAAGGGCAACGACGTGGACCGGCCGCGCAATCTGGCCAAGAGCGTCACGGTCGAGTAGGAGTCCTACCGGGGCGTGCTCGTGGTACGACCGCGGGTACGCCCCCGCGTCCGCCGGAAAGCGAGGTCAGTACGCGGCCCGACGGCCGACCCCCTCGTGGGCGGCGATGGCCGCGGCCACGTCGACGTGCGTCCGCAGGACCGCGGTCAGACCCAGGACCGTGAGTATGCGGACCAGCTGCCGGGGCGGGCAGGCCAGAAGAAGATGATGTCCGGCCCTCGTCGCGGCCTGCAGGGACCGCACCAGGGCGTTGACGCCGGAGGCGTCGATGAACTCGACCGCGGACAGGTCGACGACCACGCAGTCCTCCACCGCCGTGGTCGTGATGCGGGTGAACGCCTCCTCCGCCGTGGCGATGTCGATCTCGCCGTCCAGTTCGACAACGGCGATCCCGTCACAGACGAACTGGTCCTGCTCCGTGTCCAGCACGGCCACGTCTCACCCCCGGGATCGAGCGTAGAAAACTCCACTCAGGACGCGATCGGTCAAATACCGACATGCCCTGACAGCCTACTCGTCCTAGGCGGCGTATCGACGTCATCCGAGGCCGCGACGTGTGCGTTGTCGAATACCCAAAGGGTGCGAATCAGCCCTTACCACCACATATCGCCCAAACGATCTTTCCCCGACCCGGAAGGACTTTCCAGCCCCATTCACGACTGAAAGCCGACACGAGACCGAGGCCTCGACCCGACTCGGCGAAATGGTGGGCCTCCATCCTGACCGGCGCTTTCTCGCTGGAGTCCGCCACCATGCACACCACGCCGCCCTCCGCGCCCAGGTGACGCAATTGGAGCACGACGCGCCCCCGCCCGGGCCCACCGTTCTCGGCACGGGCGTGGCGACAGGCGTTCCCGACCAGCTCCGAGACGATGAGACGGACGTCCTCCACCCCATCCGGACGTCCCCATTCCCGCAGAGCGCGAACAGCGGCCTCACGCGCCTGACGCACCGACCCGGGGGCCGACTCGAAGGCCCAGCCGGCGGCGTTCCGCGTGCGCGCGCTCCCGCCCAGGGCGACACGACCCAGCGGCTCGTTCCACCACCCTCCCAGGAGAGTGGTGGAGGCCTCTGTGAGCGAGGGGCGGCTCCAGAAGACCTCGGAAGCGGTATCCGAGGACACCAGCGCTGCGTTCATCACGATCCTTACGAGTGTGATGGCGGGCGATGCTGTCCGCAGGGCCATCGTGGCTTACA
>CALGOD010000493.1 GCA_937957845.1 uncultured Nocardiopsis sp. | reverse complement strand
GCAGACCTCCAGCGAGGGATCGGGTGTGATCAATCTGGAACCCGAGGGTTTGGACTACCCCGACCCCGCCGCGCTCTACGTCGATGTTCTTCGTGTGCCCGAACCCAAGACGGTGCGCAACCGTGTGCGCGTGGACCTGGCCACCACCTCCGCGGACCACCAGGTGGACCTGGTCGCGCGTGTGAAGGACCTCGGTGCGACCGACCTGGGCGAGGGCGAGGCCGGGGAAACGAACCTGGCCGACCCGGAGGGGAATGAGTTCCGGGTGTTGGAGCCCCGGTCGTTGTACCGGGACACCGGCCCGATCGCCGCGGTGGTGGTCGACTGCGCCGACCCACGGGCCATGGCACGGTTCTGGGGGCAGGCCACGGACTGGACCGTGCACGAGGTGACCGACGCGCACGCTCTGCTGCGTTCCGGTGAGGGCGTGGGGCCGTATCTGGAGTTCGTTCGCTCTGACGAGGCCAAGAGCGTGAAGAACCGTGTTCACCTGGATCTTCGGCCCTACCCCGGTGACGATCAGGCGGTGGAGGTGGAGCGGCTGCGTGCCCTGGGCGCCACCGACGTCGACCTGGGTCAGGGTGATGCGCCCTGGACGGTCCTGGCCGACCCCGAGGGCAACGAGTTCTGTGTCCTGACCCCGGCCTGAGGTCGGGCTCGGCCGCCCCTCGGTGTGAGGGGCGTCGCCCGTCATCGTCTTCTGCGCGGAAGGTCCTGGCGTGAAGACGTGGACCCCGGCCTCCGCTCCGCTCGTGGGCGGCTGCGCGGAAGTCCCACCGGGGGCACCTTTGAGACTGCTTCCGTGACCATCCGTTGCGGGGTCTTGCATGCCTGGACGGCAGGGCGCGATGTTCGGCCTTGAGCCGTTCGCCACTGGTGGCCGTGCCACGGTGGTCATGGCGGACCTTGACCGACGGCCGGTACATCATTCATCGGCGATCCGATGGGCACCGCCACCCCGGCCACACACCGGATCGGGCTTGGCCCGGTCCGGGATCATCCGCTCCAGGACCGACGGTACGGGGTGTTGGTTCCCGTGGCCGATGGAGGGGCGTTCACGCTCTGGTCGCCGTTGCGGTGCGGCGAGTCAAAATCGCGGCCAGACGGTCGGTCGTCTCCGGGATCAGCCGGTAGTACACCCAGGTGCCGCGCCGCTCGGCGGCGATGAGCCCGGGCTGGGACAGGTCGAAGGCGGGGGTCAGGTCGCACACGCACACCTCGCCCCCCGCCTGGGAGGCGATCATCGACAGCAATCGCAGCCGTACGGGGTCGCCCAGGGCTTTGAAGACCCGGGCCGGTTCCACGGCCTCCTCCTCGTCCAAAGGGGCGGTCAGCAGGCCGGGGCAGCAGTTGGCGACCGTGCCCTGGGGCGTGGCGGAGCCACTCTCTTGATTCGACATACTTCTATATTGACAAACCTTGATGCAGGCCGCAATCTTGAATCGAAGAGTTTCGATGCAAGGCCTGTGGAGGTCTCCCATGTCCCGTGTTCAGCTCGCCCTCAACGTCGCCGACCTAGAGGCGTCGGTGACCTTCTACTCCAGGCTCTTCGGCGTCGAACCCGCCAAGCGCCGCCCCGGCTACGCCAACTTCGCCATCGCCGAACCCCCGCTC
>CALGOD010000492.1 GCA_937957845.1 uncultured Nocardiopsis sp. | reverse complement strand
CGCTTCATCCAGGAGGGAGCACAGGAACTCGACGTGGCCCGCATCGACACCTGAGCCCTTCCTCAGGGGGCCCGAGGCGGTTCCCAGACCCCCTCCGCCAGGAAGCGGTCGATGGCCTTCCGGTAGGGGGCGGGGTCCAGGCCCTTGCCCGCGATCCAGTCGTCGTTGTAGTAGCTGTGCTGGTAGCGCTCACCGCCGTCACAGATCAGGGTGACCACACTGCCTTGGCGGCCCTCGCGGAGCATCCTGGCCACCAGGTGCCACACCCCCCACAGGTTGGTGCCCGTGGAACCCCCGGCGGACAGTCCGGTGACGTCGTTCAGGTGGCGCATCGCCGCGATGCTCGCCGCGTCGGGTACGGGCATCATCAGGTCGATCACCGAGGGGACGAAGCTCGGCTCCATACGGGGGCGGCCGATCCCCTCGATGCGGGAGGGCATGCCGGTGGCGTAATCGGCCGCGCCGGTCACCCAGCCCGGAAAGAAGGCCGAGTTCTCCGGGTCCACCACAGCCAGGCGGGTCCCCAGGCGTCGGTAACGCAGATAACGGCCGATGGTGGCGGAGGTGCCGCCGGTACCCGCTCCCACCACGATCCACTCAGGGCACGGATGCGGCTCGGCGCTCATCTGCTGGAAGATCGACTCGGCGATGTTGTTGTTGCCACGCCAGTCGGTGGCCCGCTCGGCGTAGGTGAACTGGTCCATGTAATGGCCGCCGGTCTCGGCGGCCAGCCGCTCGGCCTCGGTGTACATCGCGGGAGGGGCGTCCACGAAGTGGCACCGCCCGCCGTACCGTTCGATCAGTGCGATCTTCTCGGGACTGGTCTTGCGGGGGAGGACCGTGATGAAGTCCAGGCCGATGAGCCGTGCGAAGTAGGCCTCCGACACCGCGGTGGAGCCCGAACTGGCCTCCACGATGGTCGTGCCCTCCCGAATCCAGCCGTTGGCCAGCCCGTACAGGAACAGTGAGCGGGCCAGTCGGTGCTTGAGGCTGCCGGTGGGGTGTACCGACTCGTCCTTGAGGTAGAGGTGGATGCCCCACTCCGGAGGCAACGGGAACACGTGCAGATGGGTGTCGGCTGAGCGGTTGGCGTCGGCCACGACGCGGCGTACCGCCTCGTCCGCCCAGGAACGGACGCTGGTGTCGCAGCGGTCCACCCAGGGGGCGCCGTCGCCCGGTTCGGTCGGTGAGGGTGACATGACCAGAAGACTAGAGCCTGTCCGCCGGATTCCGCCCGATCCCCGGGGCGAGGGCGTCCACGGGCTTCCGGAGCCGCCGAGGGCGTGGTCCTCCACGATGTCCGAAAGGCCGGGACCCCTCGAAGGAGAACCTGCGGCGGGTCGCTCCGGGGTCGGGGAGGAAGCCGGGTCCCGGGGAGGACCCCGGCCTCTGATCCTGTTGGTCCGGTCGTCGTCTCAGTCCAGTGAACCGCCGGACATCACCGCGTACATGCGCCGGTAGGTGGCCGCCTCCTCGTTGCGGTTCTGTCGCTCCAGGGTGCGGGCGAGCGCGATGTGCGCCCAGTTGTCCACCGGGTCCAGCTCGATGATCCTGCGGAAGGTCCGCTCGGCCTTGTTGAGCTGGGCGGAGTGGAAGTAGGCGCGGCCCAGCAGCTCCAGGAGGGAGCGGCTCTCCGGCTCTTTCTCGACGATCGGTTCGAGGGTACGGGCGGCGTAGATGGGATCGCCCAGTTCCAGGAACATGCGAGCGCGATTGAAGGTGTCGTAGGTGTTCTCTTCCACGGTGCTCCTTCCGACGGCCACGGGGCCGTCCCGGATCACAACGGCGGGGGTACCGGCCGCATTCCTTGGCGGAAGCGCGGTACGGAGACGGCGGGCCTTCTCACCCACCGTCCGTACGCACACTGAAGGGATCCCCGAAGACGTGGGTCGTCACACGTGCGGGACCACCGCGACCCTGGTGGAACAGGCCTCTCAAAGACCCGCGGGGGTCACCCGGCCGGTGTCCACGTCGTAGATCGCGCCCGTCACCGGAAGATCGGCGGGCAACAGGGGGTGGTGCCGAATGCGTTCCAGGTCGTGCCGGAGAGCCCCCAGCTGGTCGTTGTCGGTGTGGAAGTCCAGACTGCGGGTGTCCACCCCGTACTCCTCCCAGATGGTGTCGTGGACGACCTGGTCGTTTTCCACCGAGGCCATCTTGCAGCGGGTGTGCGGCATGATCAACACTCGGTCCACGCCCAACAGGTACACCGCCAGAACGAGGGTTCGCAGGGTGTCATCGGTCACACGGGCGCCCGCGTTGCGCAGGATCTTGGCGTCGCCCGGCTGTAGGCCCAGGGCGTCCAGGGGCTCGATTCTGGAGTCCATACAGGTGACCAGGCCCAGCCCGCGCGCGGCGATCGGTTTGAGACCACCCAGGGAGAAGGTCTTCGTATAAGACTCGTTGGCCGAGATGAGGTCGGCGAAGGCGTCTGTGGAGGAGGTGGTGTCGCTCACGTGGATTCGCTTCCTTGTCCCATGGTCGCGCATGGGCCCGTGTGCACCGGAAGGTCTTCCGGTGCACACGGTATGGCGTGAAGTGCTCAGGACCCCGACTCGGGACGGGTGATCCCCGAATCGTTCTGCCCACTGCCTACGGTAACGATCGCGCGCGGGAGAGTTTCACCCGACCCGTCCCGACGGTCGTTCGAATCGGGCAGTCGGACCGGCTTTCCGTCGGCCCGCGCCGCACGGGCCGGGGCCCGGCCGATCCAGGCCAGCAGCAGTGTGTCCTCGCCTTTGAGGTAGCGGTGACAGCGTACGCCACCGGTGGCCCGCCCCTTGACCGGATAGGCCTCGAACGGTGTGACCTTGGCGGAACCGGCCTGGGTGCCCTCCAAGGCGCTGGAGGAACCGGAGACGGTGACCACCACCGAGTCCTCGGGGGCGGGCACGGCGCCGAACCACAGCACCCGCGCCTCCTCGGACAGGCGGATGCCCGCCACGCCGCCCGCCGGTCGTCCCTGCGGCCGTACGGTGGAGGCCGAGAAGCGCAGTAGCTGTGCCTCGGAGGTGACGAAGGCCAGGTCCTCCTCACCGGTGGAGAGCTGGGTGACGCCCACGACGCGGTCGTCGTCCTTGAGCGTGATGATCTCGAAATCGTCCTTGTTGGGCGGGTAGTCGGGGGCGACCCTCTTGACCACGCCGCTGCGCGTTCCCACGACGAAACCGGGACCGGAGGCGTCCATCGCCACCACCGACACCACGCGTTCGTCCCCGTCGAGCTGGACGAACTCGGTCACGTCCAGACCGGAGGCCAGCGGCGGGGCCTCCTTGCCCTCGTCGGGAAGCTCGGGGAGCTCGACCACCGGGACACGGATCATCCGGCCCAGGTCCGTGACCAGGCCGACGTCCGAGCGGGAGGTGGTCGGGACGGACACGTGGACCGCGTCGTGCGGTACCCGCAGCCCCTCGTACAGACGGGGAACGGTGGCGCCCTTGCTCCGGCCGATCATGCCGTCCACACCCATCAGCACGTGACAGGGCTGGTCCGCCATCTCCAACGGGATCACCGCGTTGCGGGCGGCCCCGTCGCTCTCGCGCAACAGGGTGCGGCGCGGGGTGGCGAACGCCTTGGAGACCTCTCCCAACTCCTTGGAGACCAGGCGGCGCAGCTTCTTGTCCGACTCCAGGATCGCGGTGAGCGCCTCGATCTCCTTGTTGAGCTTGTCCCTCTCGGTCTCCAGTTCCAGCCGGTCGAAACGGGTCAGGCGGCGCAGTGGGGTGTCCAGGATGTAGCGGGCCTGCACGTCGGACAGGTCGTAGGCGCCCATGAGCGCCTCGCGCGCGGCCGCGGTGTCGTCGGCCTCGCGGATCAGGGCGATGACCCGGTCGATGTTCAACAGGGCCACCAGCAGCCCGTCCACCAGGTGCAGGCGCTCCTGGCGTTTGCCACGGCGGAACTCGCTGCGGCGGCGCACCACGTCGAGGCGGTGGTTGACATAGACCTCGAGGAGCTCGCGCAGGCCCAGGGTCTGGGGCTGGCCGTCGACGAGCGCGACGTTGTTGATGCCGAAGGACTCCTCCATCGGAGTCAGGCGGTACAGCTCCTCGAGGACGGCCTCGGGGTTGAAGCCGTTCTTGATCTCGATGACCAGGCGCAGGCCCTGGTTGCGGTCGGTGAGGTCCTTCAGGTCCGAGATGCCCTGCAGC
>CALGOD010000491.1 GCA_937957845.1 uncultured Nocardiopsis sp. | reverse complement strand
TCCCCGGTCCAGGTAGGCGTCCAGGACGATCTCGGAGGAGATCACCGGCTCGGGGGCGCGGGCGTCCACGACCAGATTGGACTGGTGGTTGGTCACGCTCTCCCAGGTGCCGTGGTAGTCGTACCCCTGCACCGTGACGAAGTCGAAATCGGGCATGAGCTCGTCCAATTCGTATCCGGCGTCCAGACGCCAGGCGCCGGCGGGCAGGAAGGCGGTCAGTTCGTAGTGGCGGTCCGTCTCCTCGCCGAGCGCGTCCATCTGGTCGCGGAACTCCCGCACCAGCGCGGTGTAGTTCTCCTTGTCCTCGGGGCGGACGGAGTTGTGCGGATCGCCGTCGGATCCGGGCCACTCCCAGTCCAGGTCGATGCCGTCGAAGACCCCGTAGGCGGAGCCCTCACCGCCCGCTCCGTCGATCTCGGGCAGGTCGCCCCGCAGGTACAGGTCGACGCAGGAGGAGACCAGCCTCCGGCGGGACTCCTCGGTGAGGGCGGCGTCGGAGAAGTACCGTGACCAGCTCCAGCCGCCCAGGGAGACGTTGACGACCAGGTGGGGGTACCGCTCCTTGAGCTTGCGCAGCTGGTTGAAGTTGCCGCGTAGGGCCTGGTCGGGCTCGTCGGCCACACCGTCGACGCTCTCCCCGGCGGGGACCGCACGGCCGTAGTCGGCCTGGGCGTCGCCCAGGCCGGGCTCGTCGGTCATGAGGCACTCACCGTCGGCACCGACGTTGCCGAAGGCGTAGTTGATGTGGGTCAGTTTCTCGGCGCTGCCGGTGTCGACGAGGTCGCGTACGTGGTAGTCGCGCTCCTCGGCGCTCCACTGGGTGTAGTAGGCGACGCTGTGACCGCCGTGGGAGGGGCCTTGCCCGCCTCCGGTGCCCTCGCAGGGAAGGCCGTTGACCAGACAGCCCACTGGTTCCGTGGCGTCGCCGGAGTGCAGGCCGTTGAAACCGAAGGAGTAGCCTCCCCCGGCCGGGACGTCGGCGCCCCAGTGCGGGGGCGTGATCGTGTAGCCCTCGGGGGTGCCCGACAGCGTGGCGTTCCAGAGCTGGTGGATGCGACCGTCACCGGGCAGAGAGAACGTGATGGTCCAGTCCTCGACCGGGGTGTTCGAGGGGTTGTGGACGGTGATCTCACCGGTGTACCCGGTGTCCCACCGGGCCGACTCCACGTAGGTGACGGTGAGGTCCGAAGGTCCCGTCTCCTGCGCGGAGGCCGGGAGCGCCATCGACACCGGTAGGACGAACAGTAGGCCGGCCACCGTGGCCGCGAGGCGGTTGCTGAGACGTCGTGCTCTCACGTCGGGTGTCTCCTGGTGAGTGAGCGGGGGGACATGACGACCGCGGTGCCGGGAGGAAGGGGCCGCGGACCGGGGCGGTGTGGTCTGTGTACGGGAGGGGCCTTCTGCGGGAGGTCCCATGGCCAGGGGGCAGGCGGTCACATCCGGCCCTCTGACATGGGGGGATAAATTTTTAGGAAACTTAACTAATAATTACGGGTGTCGTCAACGCCTGTGCCGGAACTTTCTGGGGGTCTTTGTGGGCGGAGTCGGATCCCCGTGGGGGCTTCGCTGGTGGCCGACCTTTTCGGGCTCGGCGGAGGGTCGGTTTCTCTGAGGGAAAATGTCCCCTTGCGGCCACGGAAAAGCATTGATTTCTTTCCTCATGGCTGCTAGGGGGATTCGCCCTCTCTCGGGCCCGTGCCCGGGTCGCTTCCGCTCCGGCCTAGAGTGAGCCTGTGGGTAACCCGTTGAATCTTCCGTTCGACCCGATCGAGCGCGCACACGAGAACTGGGCGCGCAGGTGGGGGGCCTCGCCCGCCATGGCGGCGGTCACCTCGATCATGCGCGCGCAGCAGCTCCTGATCGGGGAGCTGGACGCGACCCTCAAACCGTTCGGTCTGACCTTCGCCCGCTACGAGGCGCTCGTGCTGCTGACCTTCAGTGGCTCCGGTTCCCTGCCCCTGGGCAAGATCGGCGAACGTCTCATGGTGCACCCGACCAGCGTCACCAACACCATCGACAGGCTGGAGGGACAGGGCTTCGTGCGCCGCCGTCCCAACCCCAGTGACGGTCGTGGCGTGCTGGCCGAGATCACCGACTCCGGGCGCCGGGTCACGGAGGAGGCGACCCGGTCGCTGCTCTCCATGGACTTCGGCCTGTCCTGTTACTCCGATGAGGAGTTGTCGCACATCCACGAGATGTTCACCAAGCTCAGGGTGGACTTCGGGGACTTCCCCGCACGTGTGGCGGAGGTGGCCGAGGGGCGCTGAGGCGCCCGCCGCGACGGCGGTGTGCCACGGGCGTCCACGCTGTACATCATTAGTCGGACGTCCTACTGTTTTCTTATGGCGAACACCACGGGTGACCCCATCGACGGTGGCGGAGCCGAGGAGATCGAGGCCGGTCGTGAACGCTGGCAGCGCCGCCACGACGCGGCACGCGAACGCGACGCCGACTTCACGACCCTGTCGGGACGCACCCTGGAACCCGTCTACGGTCCGCCGCCGGGCGCCGAGATCCCCGGCTTCGAGCGCATCGGCTGGCCGGGGGAGTACCCGTACACGCGCGGCCCGCACACCACCGGTTACCGAGGACGCACGTGGACCATTCGCCAGTTCGCGGGCTTCGGTAACGCACGGCAGACCAACGAGCGTTACAAGATGATCCTGGCCTCGGGTGGGGGCGGGCTCTCCGTCGCCTTCGACATGCCCACCCTCATGGGACACGACTCCGACTCACCGCACTCCCTGGGGGAGGTCGGCCACTGTGGGGTGGCCATCGACTCCGTGGCGGACATGGACCTGCTCTTCGACGGGATCCCGCTCGGTGAGACCACCACCTCCATGACCATCAGCGGTCCCGCGGTCCCCGTCTTCTGCATGTACCTGGTGGCGGCCGAGCGTCAGGGCGTGGACATCGGAACCCTCGACGGCACGCTGCAGACCGACATCTTCAAGGAGTACATCGCGCAGAAGGAATGGCTGTACCCGCCCGGGCCACAGCTGCGGCTGATCGGCGACCTGATGGAGTACTGCGCGGAGAACATTCCGGCGTACAAACCGTTGTCGGTGTCCGGATACCACATCAGGGAGGCGGGGGCCACGGCCGCCCAGGAGCTCGCCTACACCCTGGCCGACGGCTTCGGCTACGTGGAGCTGGGCCTGTCCCGGGGCCTGGACGTCGACCGTTTCGCGCCCGGACTGTCCTTCTTCTTCGACGCGCACATCGACTTCTTCGAGGAGATCGCCAAGTTCCGCGCCGCACGCCGTATCTGGGCACGCCGACTGAGGGACGTCTACGGCGCGAGGAGTGAAAGGGCGCAGCGGCTGCGGTTCCACACCCAGACGGCCGGTGTCTCCCTGACCGCGCAGCAGCCCCACAACAACGTCGTGCGCACCGCGGTGGAGGCGCTCGCCGCCGTGTTGGGGGGCACGAACTCGCTGCACACCAACGCCCTGGACGAGACCCTCGCGCTGCCCACCGAACAGGCGGCCGAGATCGCCCTGCGTACGCAACAGGTCCTGATGGAGGAGACCGGGGTCGTCAACGTCGTCGACCCCCTCGGTGGTTCCTGGTACCTGGAGTCGCTCACCGACGAGCTCGAGGCCGAGGCCGAGCGTGTCTTCGCCCACATCCTGCGGATGGGCGGAGGAGGGGACGTCGAGCACGAGATCGGACCGATGACCTCCGGCATTCTCGCGGGGATCGAGAACGGCTACTTCGGTTCCGAGATCGCCGAGTCCGCCTTCCGGTACCAACAGGCGGTGGAGAAGGGCGACAAGAGCATCGTGGGAGTCAACCGCCACACCGACACCGTCTCCGAAGAGCTGGACATCCTCAGGATCGGCCACGAGGTCGAACACGAGCAGAAACGGGTGCTCGGTGAACGCCGCGCCGAACGTGACGAGGCCGCCGTGGACCGAGCCCTGGCCGCCCTGCTGGAAGGCGCGCGCCGAGACGGGGAGGACCTGGTCCCGCTGATCATGGACGCGGCCCGTACCGAGGCGACGCTCGGTGAGATCTGCGCGACCATGGGGGAGGAGTTCGGGACCCACACCGAGGATCCCCGTTTCTGAAGAGGGGACGACGGGGCCCACCGGAAGCGTGGGCGGCTTCAACGGGTCCTCGCAACACCTCGTTGATCACACGAGTGTAAGCAGACGCTCGGCTGGAGTCTTCCAGCCGAGCGTTTTGCGTGGTCGACCGTTCAGCTTCTGAGCCACATGCTCCAGATCCAGCGGACTGTGCACCGACAGATCGGTGCCCTTGGGAAAGTACTGGCGCAACAACCCGTTCGTGTTCTCGTTCGACCCCCGCTGCCAAGGCGAGGCGGTGTCGCAGAAGAACACCGGCACCCCCGTAGCCACGCTGAACGCCTTATGACCGGCCATCTCGCTGCCCTGGTCCCAGGTCAACGAACCGCGCAGATG
>CALGOD010000490.1 GCA_937957845.1 uncultured Nocardiopsis sp. | reverse complement strand
AGCGGCTTGATGAGAAGATGATGGAACATTTGGGGACGAAAAAAGGGGAAGCGTACCGGACCGACCGACCGCCAGACACCGACGAACGGAGCATGACCGCTCATGAGCCCCGCAGTGTCCGCCTCCTCCCTCAACGCCGCACGGAGAGCCGCCGACCTCGCGGCGCTGGAACGAGATCCCCGCGTGGACGTCCTGGTCGTCGGCGGGGGAGTGACCGGCGCCGGAGTCGCGCTCGACGCCGCCTCGCGCGGGCTGTCCACCGTGCTGGTCGAACGCCATGACCTGGCCTTCGGCACCAGCAGGTGGAGCTCCAAGCTCGTTCACGGAGGCCTGCGCTACCTGGCCCGAGGACAGATCGGCATCGCCTACGAGAGCGCCCGCGAACGGGACGTGCTCATGCGGGTGACCGCGCCCCACCTCATCCGGCCCCTGCCCATGGTCATCCCGGTCCACCGCGGTACCGGGCCGGCACGCGCCCTGTTCGTACGCGCCGGAGCGGGACTCGGCGACCTGTTGCGGGTCCTGGCCTCGACCCCGGCGGACGTGCTCCCCCGCCCCCGTCTTCTCAACGCACGCCAGACACTCCGCCTGCTTCCGGGAGTGGCGCGCGAGGGCCTGCTCGGCGGCGTCCTCACCTTCGACGGGCAACTCGTGGACGACGCCCGGCTGGTGGTGGGGCTGGCGCGCACGGCGGCCGGAGAGGGGGCCCGGATCCTCACACGCTGTTCGGCCGAGAGCGTCTCCGCAGACGGGGCCGTACTGCGGGACGGGGTCACCGGGCGGATCCTGCCCGTACGCCCGCGCGCGATCGTCAACGCCACCGGTGTCCACGCCGACCGACTCGACCCCCATGTACGACTGCGCCCCAGCAGGGGCAGCCACCTGGTATTCGACGCGGCCGCCCTCGGGCACCCGAAGGCCGCGCTCACCGTGCCCGTCGACGGCGGTACCGGCCGGTTCGTGTTCGCCCTGCCGCAGCAGGACGGACGTGTCCTGGCCGGACTCACCGACGAACCCGTGGACGGAGACGCCCCGGCCGTTCCCGACGTGCCCGAGGACGACGTGGACTTCCTGCTCGGCCAGTTCAACCGGGCCCTGGAGACCCGGCTGGACAGGGACGACGTCATCGGCGCCTTCGCCGGGCTGCGCCCGCTGGTGTACGGGGCGGGGGACAGCGCCGACCTGTCGCGCGAGCACTCCGTCACGGTCTCCCCCAACGGCGTCGTCACCGTGGTCGGAGGCAAGCTCACCACCTACCGCGCGATGGCCGAGCAGGCCGTGGACACCGCCGTACGCGCTCACCGTCTGTCCGCGGGCCCCTGCCGGACCCGTTCCCTGCCACTGGTGGGCGCGGCCTCCCCCCAAGAGCTCGACGAGGTGGACGCCCCGCCCCGTCTGGTCGCCAGGTACGGCACGGAGGCCCCCCGTGTGCTGGCCGAGGCCGAGGGGGATCCCGCGCGGCTCGCGCCGATCGTACGGGGCGTCACCGGAGCCGAACTCCGGTTCGGGGTCCGTCACGAGGGGGCCATGGACACCGACGACCTGCTGGACCGGCGTACACGCGTCGGTCTGGTCCCCGCCGAACGGGCCGGGGCGGAGAGGGCCGCGGAGGAGGCGTTGGCCGCCGCCCGGTGACGGGGCCGGGCCGCACGGAGCCGTGACCGTGGACGTGAGGGCCGGGGGCGTGCCGGGATTCGAGCGACGTGCCACAACCGGATCCCCTGTCCCCTGGGGAACCGATCGCGTAAGGTCATAGCCGTTCCGTGCCGCCCTCCCCGCAGGCGGTGACCGAACGCTCCCGCAGCCGCCCCTCCCGTGGTTCGCCTGCCCGTCCGAACCGCCCCGCCGAAGGAGTTCTTCATGCCCACGCTCGTTTCCGTGCCCGCCCTGGCCAAGGCCGAGGAAGGTGTCCTCGCGGGTGTACCGGACGAGTACCGGCACTACTTCAACGGACGACCGCCGGTTCCGTTCACCAAACGCCACTGGGAGTTCCCCGGTGAACCCGCGAGCGTGCCGCTGGCCCGTGCCTTCCTGGACACCTGTGCGGCCGCCCGGGACGCCGACTACCGGTACGTCTTCTCCCTGCTGGGCACCGAACTGGCCACCAACGCCATCCGACACAGTCGCTCGGGGGAGGAGGGCCAGACCTTCGTGCTGCGGGTGACCCGGGTGACCAACGGCCTCACCCTGGTCTGCCGGGACAACGGCAGACCCACACGCTCCACCTCCGAGGAAGGTCCCCTGAGCGCCGAGCCGATGGTGGGGGACCGGCTCACCGCGGAGAACGGCCGGGGTCTGGCACTGGTCGACAGTTTCGCCACGGCGTGGGGTGACAACGGACACCCCAGCATCCGCAAGGTCTGGTTCCACCTCGCCTACGACCTCACCGGCAGTTCCTGGCCCGCCGCCTGAGGGAACGCCGTCCGACGCGGCCGGTCCCGCCGGCAGGAGCGGGACCGGCGGGGGTAGCGGCTCTTGTCCCAGGGGCTCGGACGTGTCAGCATACCGATCAGTACGCACAATGTGGCGTGGATCACGGGAGGGCGTGACTCCCTGGTCCTCCGGGCCCGCGAGCCCGGGAAGACCACCCGCGGCGTCACGTCGGCACCGTCACCGGTCCGCGACGACCGGCCCCTCCCGGTCGATGTCCCCCGACCGCCGAGTCGCGTCGCCCCGCGCGACCCGATCCCCGAGGTGCCCCCATGGACTCCACCATCGCCACGATCGCGCTCCCCGCCGCGCTCGCCGTCATCATGTTGGGTCTGGGCCTGAACCTGACGGTCGACGACTTCGTCCGACTGACCAGGATGCCCGGCACGGTCGCGCTCATCCTCTGCTGCCAGATCCTCGTCCTGCCCCTGTTCTGCCTCGTCCTGGTACTGCTCTTCCGGCCGCCCCCCGCCCTGGCGGTGGGCATGATGCTGCTGGCCGCCTCCCCGGGCGGGACCACGGCCAGCCTGTACAGCCACCTGTTCAAGGGCAACGTCGCCCTCAACATCTCCCTGACGGCGCTGAACTCCCTCACGGCCATGGTGACCCTGCCCCTGATCACCAACCTGTCGATCGCCTACTTCATGGGTGACGGCGACACGCTCGGACTCCAGGTCGGCAAGGTCCTCCAGGTCTTCGCGGTCATCCTGGTCCCCGTCGTCCTCGGCATGATCGTCCGGGCCGGGTCCGCGTCCTTCGCCCGGCGCATGGAGAGGCCCGTCAAGATCGCCTCGGTCCTGGTGCTGTTCGGCGTCATCGCCGTCGCCCTCTACCAGGAACTGGACGACATCGCCGACTACATCGCGGCCGTGGGCCTGATGGTGCTGCTGTTCAACATCGCCGGCCTCGTCATCGGATACTGGGCTCCGCGGGCCATCGGCACCGGACGCCCCGAGGCGATCGCCTCCTGCATGGAGATCGGTCTGCACAACACCACGCTGTCCCTGGCGATCGCGCTCAGCCCCGCGCTCCTGAACAGCACCGAGATGGCCATCCCCTCCGCCGTGTACGGAGTACTGATGTTCTTCACGGCCGCGGTCACCGGAGTACTGCTCACCCGTAGGAACACTCGGGAGGAGACCACGGTGGTCGGCTGACCCGCCGATCTCCACACCGGGTGGGAGGATCCGAGGGTACCCGGGGGATCTTCCGGAGACGGATCGTCGTAGGCACCGTGCACTCTGAAGGCATGGACCAACAGCCCCCACCCGTCCACCACTCTCCCGAGTGGGCCGGCGCCGCCCCGCCCACGCTTCCCCGAACCGGGGGCGCACGTCCGGCCCTCCCCGCCTATCTCGACCGGCAGCGAGCCACCTGCGCAGCCACCTGCGCGGGTCTGACCGCCGCACAGCTGTCCACGAGGTCGGTCGAGCCCTCCGACATGAGCCTGCACGGACTGGCCCGGCACCTGGCGGGGGGCGAGCGGTGGTGGCTGCGCATCCAATTCGCGGGTGAGGACGTACCGCTGCTGTACTACTCCGACGAGCATCCCGACCAGGACTTCGAGGACCTGGGAGGCGATCCGGCGGAGGACTTCGCGGTCTGGCGAGAGGAGGTCGCCCGCGCCCGGGAGATCGTCTCGGCCTCCTCCCTGGACGCCGTGGGCACCTCGGCGCGCACGGGAGAACCGA
This sequence comes from uncultured Nocardiopsis sp., assembly GCA_937957845.1. Taxonomy (GTDB): domain Bacteria; phylum Actinomycetota; class Actinomycetes; order Streptosporangiales; family Streptosporangiaceae; genus Nocardiopsis. The sequence continues at coordinate 305 of CALGOD010000490.1, read as the reverse complement.
TCCGGTTGCGCGTCATCCTGGTCCGGCTCATCGCCGAGTACGCCCGCCACAACGGGCACGCCGACCTGCTGCGCGAACGCATCGACGGTGCCACCGGACACTAGGGCCGACCTACGGGTATGCCCACCGAACTCCCCGGGTCGTCGGACACCGTCTCCAGGTGGGGAGGGCACGCACTCGGCGGAGCCCTTGTGTGGCCGTCACGGCGGTGGCCGGTTATGGTCGTAGACGATCGCCCGTGCCCCCGTCCGCGATCTGAACCGATCCCCGCGGCCCTCGGAGCGCACGTGACCTCTCCCGAACCG
>CALGOD010000489.1 GCA_937957845.1 uncultured Nocardiopsis sp. | reverse complement strand
CCACCTGCCCCGGGAGAACCTCGCCGGGGGCATCGCCCTTATGGGCGCCACCCTCGGTATCGGCAGAGCCCTGGGACTGCCGCTGTCCGGCGTGCTCTACAGCGCTTTCGGATGGACCTCGCTGTTCTGGACCACCGCGCTGGTCGGCACGTTCTTCCTCGTCGCCATCCCCCTGACCCTGAACGAGTCCACCGAGCGCTTCCCCGGACGCTTCGACATCGTCGGTGCGCTGCTGTTCACCGTCGTCCTGGTTTCCCTCCTGCTCCCGCTGTCCAAGGGGGCCACGTGGGGGTGGAGCAGCGGACAGGTCATCGGCCTGACCGTGCTCTCCCTCGTCTGCCTGGCGATCTGGATCCCCCTCCAACTGCGCGTGCGCGAACCCATGGTGAACCTGCGCACCGCGGTCCGCCGGCCCATCCTGTTCACCAACGTCTCCTCGTACTTCGTCGGCGTCGGCATGTTCCTGAACGGTCTGGTCACCACCCAGGAACTCCAGGTCCCCACCACGACCGGGTACGGCCTGGGCCTGCCCGTGGCCGTGGCCGGGTTGGCGATGGTGCCCGGCGGCCTGATGATGCTCGCCTTCTCCCCCTTCTCCGCCCGCATGCTCAACCGCTGGGGCGGAAGGACCGTGCTGCTGATCGGTGGTGCGGTCATGGCCCTGACCTACCTGTGGCGGATGCTCAACAGCACCGCCCTGTGGGAGGTCGTGCTGGGCAACATGCTCGTCAGCGTCGGCAGCGCCATCGCGTTCGCCGCCATGCCCGCCCTGGTCATGGCGTCCTCGCCCCGCAGCGAGACCGCGTCGGCCAACGGGATCAACGCTCTGGTCCGTTCGATGGGCACCTCCAGCGGCAGTGCCGTGGTGGCGCTGATCTTCGCCTCCCTGACCGTGACCGTGAACGGCGTGGTGCTCCCCTCCGCGCAGGCCATGTTCACCGCCCACCTCCTCGGCGCGGCCGTGTGCGTGGTCAGTGTGTTGTTCGCGCTCCTGGTCCCGGCACGGGGACGCGACGAGGAGGAAGGAATCGTCCCCGAACCCGCCCCCACCACCAGGGCCACCCAAGACCAGGAGAAGATGAAACCGTGAGCAGACCCGACAGTCGCAGCACCATCCTCGACGCGGCCCGAGAACTCTTCTCCGAACACGGGTATCAGGCGGTGACCATCCGCGACATCGCCACCTCGGCGGGGGTCTCCCCCGCCCTGGTGATGAAGCACTACCGGAGCAAGGCCGAACTGTTCAACGAGATGGGCCCCAACGAGATCCCGTTGGCGGAACTGGACCTGCCCCGTTCCCAACTGGGGCGCGCGTTGGTGCAGAAGATCCTCACCCGGAGGGAACACGGAGTTCCCGACCCCTTGCTGGTCGCCCTCTCCCACTCGCGCGAGTCGCCCGACCCCCAACGCACCCGCGAAGAGATTCGGGAACGACTTCTGCTCCGTGTCAGCGACCTGATCGGGGACACCACCCCCGACCGTCGGCACGCCAGTGCCGTGTCCTGTCAGATTCTCGGCCTGGCCGAAGGAATCCGAGGCCTGGGCCTGTTTCCCGCAGACTCGATCTCCCGCGACGAACTCCTGGACCTGTACGGACCACTCGTCCAGCAGCAGATCGACGCCTGCCCACCCCCGGAGGAACCGCACCCCACGGACTGAGTGCCCTGCCCTCCTCGGGGGAACAGGGCATGATCAGAGCATGGAACGCTGTGATTTCTGTGAACTCCCCATCGGGGGCGGCTGCGCGTGCTCACTCGTGAGCCGAGACCGCGGCCGATCCGGGCAAGGGCCCGGGACCACCTCCGAGGAGTCCCGTTTCCCTCGCGGCGCCATCCTCATCTCATCGAGGGGCATCGCCCACCGCCCGGGGTGCATGCACCAGTCCGACTCCGAGATCGCGGCGCCGGCCTGGGGTTGGATCAACGATCCCGACCCACTCCTGTGGCGCCGACTCAACGAGAGCTCCCCCGCCCGGGCCACGAAGGGCAACACCAAGCGGGTCGCCACCCGGCGTTGTCAAAGCTGCGACGCCTGAGACACCGGTTCGCGGGCCCTCGTGGAGGGCCCGCGAACCACGGCGGGCTCGGTGGCCCCACGAGCTGGGGGCGGCTCGTTCGCCCGGCGCCACGGTCCGAGCGATGCGGAGTTCCTCGCACGCTCCCACACCCTCCCGCGCACGGCGTCGCCCCCGTGCACACCATCGCGGCCAGGCCCCGGCGGCCACGTCCGGTCGACCCGCCTCGGGCGAGCCCGCGACCGAGGGCTCTACGAGTGTGGGGGCGGCGTGCTCCTGGCCCGTCCCGGTATGGAGTCCCCACCCACGGCTGGAACGGCCCCGATCCCAGGGCACAACCTCAATCACCCAGCCGTGTTCTTGCCCCTGGTAGCAAGCCCAGGACGGATGGCCGGCGGGCCGAGCCTCGCGGTTCCTCTCGACGTACTCAGGAACCGACTCGGCCGGGGCATCGGCCACCATCGCCGGCAGGAGCCGAAGAGTGTCCAGCGCACCAACGTTCCTGCGTTGCTCCACCTGGCCACGGCAACCCACCCGAAGACCGCGGCGAGAGTCATGGGGCATCGAAAACGGTGACGCTCAGCGCCTTGTCCCACCGAGCGGCGGCCAGGTCGTCGTGACGAAT
>CALGOD010000488.1 GCA_937957845.1 uncultured Nocardiopsis sp. | reverse complement strand
CGAGAGACTGCCAAGCCAGACACAGTTGGCCCGTGAGTACGGTCTGGCGCAGACTTCCATCGGTCGTGCGATCGCACGTCTCAAGAACGAAGGTCTGGTGCGAGTCGAGGACGGCAAGGGCGCCACGGTTCTTGAAGTGCCCACCGTCAAGCGTGTTCGGCGAACCCCCTACCGAGGGAAGGGTGGCAGCTTCGCTCAGGCGATGCGCGAGGCCGGTCTCGAACCGCACACACCGTTGGCTGCTGGACCAGAAGTAGTCACCCCGTCGGCAGAGGTGGCGACCTGCCTGCAAATGGGCGAGGGCCAAGTGATCCGGCGCGAGCGACACATGTTCGGATCGGGCCACCCCATGCAGATCGCCGTATCCCACATCCCGCTCAGCGCCGCCGGTTCCCTGGACATCGCCGATACCGACACCAACCCCACAGGGATGTATGAGCGGTTGGCCCAGCGCGGCCACAAGGTGACGCGCTTCCAAGAGCGCATTGAGGTCCGCCGCCCTACCGAGAAGGAAACGGTGTTCTTCGGCATTACCGACAGCACCAATGTCCTGGAAGTCGTGCGCATCGCCTACGACCAAGACGACAAGCCGGTTGATGTGACGTTCAACGTCTTCCCTGCTACCCAGTGGGCTCTGACCTACGAGTGGAACGCCCATGAGTGAACTACCGCGCCACTCGGTCAGCGTCACGGGTGTGGTCTTCAACGATGACGGCCAGGTCCTCGCGATCGAACGTGAGGATGACGGCCGATGGGTTCCTCCGGGCGGAGTCCTGGAACTCCATGAAGACCCCCGAGACGGAGTTGTCCGAGAGGTCTTCGAGGAGACCGGAGTCAAGGTCAAACCGGGCCGACTAGTGGGGATCTACAAGAACATGCCGCTCGGTGTGGTGAGCATGGCGATCACGTGCAGTGTTGAATCTGGGGAGCCCCGATCCTCGGATGAGGCAAGGGTGGCTCGCTGGATCAGTATGGAGGAAGCCCGGGAACGGATGCCGGAAGCGAGGCTGAT
>CALGOD010000487.1 GCA_937957845.1 uncultured Nocardiopsis sp. | reverse complement strand
ACGGTGGACGGGTTCTGGCACGGGCTCGCCAAGAGATCGTTCCAGTTCGACTGAGCGACGCCGCCCGAGTGTCGGTGCCACCCGCGAGGGTGCCGTCCATGACGGACACTCGCACACCCGGCGGAGCGCGCACGGTGAAGGAACTGGTCGCCTCGACGGGGCCGGCGAAGTACCTGTGCTTCTGAGGCCACAGGCCGCCGGCCTCCGGAGGCGTGTCGGCGGCCTGCCTGTCCCAGTGGTGGCCCGCCGACTTCACCGTGGAGGGGGTCACCTATCCCACCGCGGAGCACTACATGATGGCCGCCAAGGCCCGCCTCTTCGGTGACGCCGAAGCCGCGGAGCGGATCGCCACGGCGGCCCACCCCGGAAGCGCCAAGGCGATCGGTCGCCAGGTGCGCGACTTCGACCAGCGAAGGTGGGAGGAGGCGCGGTTCGCGATCGTGGTCGAGGGGAACGTCGCCGAGTTCGGACAGAACCCCGACCTGCGGGAGTTCCTGCTGGGCACCGGTGAGCGGATTCTGGTGGAGGCCGGTCCCCGGGACCGGGTGTGGGGCATCGGCCTGGGCGCCGGCCACGACCACGCACGGCTCCCCGAACACTGGCGGGGCCTCGACCTGCTGGGCTTCGCCCTGATGGAGGCCCGTTCCCGTCTGGCGACGACGGAGGACTCCCCCGATCCGCACGGGATCTCCTGAGCGACACCGGCGGTGTTCCCGACCGTCCCGCCGGGCGGCTCCGCCCACATCGGCGGCGCCGCATCGTGACGGTCGTCACGAAAGCAGGGGGACTTGCTTACACCGATTCGCGTGCAATATTACAAAAACATGTTCTTTTTCCGAATCTGAGTCTCCGCTCACGAACGAAACACGCCGATCCCCTCCACGAACTCTCCGTTTCCGTCCCCATGAGGCCCCCGACAGGAGTAGGGTTCAGGAACACGGAACAGCACGGCGCCCGGCGCCGGCGCCCGTTTCCCCGGAGCAGTCCGGGTCTCGGCACTCTCGCCGCCACCCTTCAGGCACCTTTTCGCGGCACGTCCACACGCGTCCCGCCGCACGCCCCGGGAAACCGGTCCACCGCATGTTCGGGAAACCGCCGTCCTTTCCGACCAGGACGAACCACACTCCCAGGGACTTCCCATGGCTTATTACCGGATCCAGTTGCGCGACGGTTCCTCCCACACCCTGCAGGCGGTACGCATGCGCACCGACGCACGCAGTCTCTACCTGGAGGAACGCACCGCCGGGGCGTGGACCGAGGTGTTCACCAACCCCCTCGACGAGGTGGAACGCGTCCAGCGCCGCTTCACCGAGAACAACGGCACCTGGACCTGGCTCAACGAGCGCCTGCCCTCACCCGTCGGCGGCATCCGGACCTGGTGAGACGGCGCGCCGGTCGGCGGTGGCCGCCCGACGCGCCTTGAGGAACTTGAGGAATCCGGCTCGGGATCAACGCACCTCGACGGAGACCCGGTGCGCGATGTCGCGGCTGGAGGATCCGACCGCGAGGCGGTAGGTCCCCTCCGGGGTGCGCCAGGAGTGCGCTTCGGTGTCCCAGACCGCGAAGGCACGCGACGGAACGTCGAGACGAACCGTGCTCTCCCCACCCGCGTCGACCTCCACGGAGGCGAAGGCGGCCAAGGCCCGGACCGGACGGCTCGTCCCCGCGCCCGGAGGCTCCAGGTAGACCTGCACCACATGACGGCCCGCGCGTGCGCCGGTGTTGGCGACCGTCGCCACCACACGGACCGGACCGGCGAGCACGCCGTCCCGTCGGGCGGGCGGGTCCTCCTCCAAGAACGCGCCGGTGATCTCCCAGTCGGTGTAGCCGAGCCCGAACCCGAAGGGGCGGTGGGGTCGGCGCCCGTCGCGGTCATAGGAGCGGTACCCGACGAAGACGCCCTCGTCGTAGCCGAGGACCCCGCCCTCGGGTCGGGTGTCCATGACCGGGACGTCGGCGTGGTCTCGAGGCAGGGTCCAGGGGAGCCTGCCGGTGGGCTCGGCTCTTCCCGTGAGGGTGTCGGCGAGGGCGTGGCCGTACTCCTGACCGCCGAACCAGGACCACAGGACCGCGGGAACCTCGTCGAGCCAGGGCAGGAGGACCGGAGCACCGGCGTTGACCACGACGGCCGTGCGAGGGTTGGCGGCGGCGACGCGGCGGACGAGTTCGTCCTGGCGCCCGGGCAGGGCGAGGGTCGGTCGGTCATAGCCCTCGGACTCGACCTCGTCGTTGGTGCCGACCACCACGATGGCGAGGTCGGCCTCCTGTGCGACCCGGACGGCTTCGGCGATCTCCTCGTCGGTGGAGGGGCCGGGCGGCAGGTGTCGCAGTTGGGCGATGACACCGCGACCGAAGCCACCGAAGTCGGCGACCTCCAGGTCGATCTCGACACGGACGGTACGGGGCGTGTGGATCTCGACCTGGGTACGCGGCCCCTCGGGGTGACTGTGTCCGGACTCCAGGATCTCGGCCTCGGAGGCGGTGTGACCACCCTCGGCCAAGATCTCACCGTCGACGCGGACGGCGTGGCGTCCGACCACACCGACCTCGACGCCGTGCACTCCCGGTTCGTCCAAGGCCAGTTCCGCGGTGACCACGGCCCTGATCGCCCGAGGGTCCTCGACGGTGACGTGGAAGGCGGTGTCATCGAGGTTCCGGGTGCCCACGGGGTCGTCGGAGGCGTCGAACAGGGTCATCTCCAGGGAGGTGACCAGGTCGCGTGAGGCGGCGGGCAGGAGGCGCCGGGGGTCGCCACCGCGCACGACGGTGAGCTCGACCTCCGGAGGCAGGGCCGCGCGGAGCCCCTCGGCGGGACTGACCAGGTGGTCGGAGTTGACGTGGACGCTGCCGCCGCCCTGGGTGTAGGCGTTCACGGCGTTGGGTCCGATGAGCGCGACCCGGCGCACGCGTCCGGTGTCCAGGGGCAACAGGGCGTTCTCGTTGCGGAGCAGGACATGGCCCCGCGAACCGACCTCGCGCAGGAGGACGTGTTCGTCCTCCCGCTCGACGGCGGGGAAGGTGTCGTGGTCGAGCCTGCCCACCCGGGCGGCCAACCGCAGGAGCCGGACCACCTTGTCGTCGACGACCTGTTCGGGGACCTCGCCGGAGCGGACCGCCCGTAGGAGGGCGTCGTCCTCGGCCCAGGGCCCGTTGGGACCCGGCATGACCAGGTCGAGGCCGGCGTTGGCGGAGGGAGCGGTGCTACGGGTGGCGGTCCAATCGCTGACCACCACGCCGTCGAAGCCGAGCTCCTCCTTGAGCAACCCGGTGAGCAGACGTCGGTGCTCGGTCATACTGCTGGACTCCTGGCCGTCGTCCACTCCGTTGTAGGCGGCCATGACGGTCCACGCACCGGCCTCCACCGCGGCCTCGAAGGGCGGGAGGTAGACCTCCCGCAGGGTGCGTTCGTCGATGCGGGCCCGGTAGCCGGTGCGCTCACGCTCGGTCTCGTTGCCCAGGAAGTGCTTGGGGCAGGTCCCCACCCCCTCCGCCTGGACCGCGCGGACGAAGGCCGCGCCGAGCACCCCGGTGAGGAGGGGGTCCTCGGAGAGGCACTCGAAGTGGCGTCCGCCCACCGGAGAACGCTGGAGGTTGAGCACGGGGGCGAGGACGACGTCGACGCCCTTGCGTCGGGCCTCCGCGGCGAAGAAACGGCCGACGCGCTCCATCAGTTCGGTGTCCCAGGCCGCGGCGACGGCGGTGGGGTTGGGCACGCTGGCCGAGTGTTCCTCTTGGGTGGCCTCGGTCCCGCGGACTCCGGCGGGACCGTCGGAGACGGTGATCGGCGACAGTCCCACCGAGGCGTTCCCGTGCAGGATCCACCCGGTACGACCGGTCAACAGGCGCACCTTGTCCTCTGTCCGGAGTCGGGCGACGCGGGAGTGAAGGTCTGAGGTCATGGTCCCCTGCTCCTGTGAGGTACGTCCGTCGAGCCGGGACACTACTTACTTAACATCTGTTAAGCAAGGGGGCGGGGAAGCCCGATACCGTGGACGCCGGGTCCCCGAGAACCCCCGGCCACGGGACCGAGGTGCCCTTCACGGGCACAGGAAGCGAGAACCAGCATGAGCCAGACACCCCCCGCGCCCCAGGGCCGATCCTCAGCCGGTGCCGAGGCTCCGGTACCGCGCAGGCGGGTGAACCGACGCGAGCAGATCCTGCGCACGGCCGCCGAGGCCTTCGCCTCCCAGGGCTTCCACAACACCTCGCTGGCGGACATCGCGGCGATGCTCGACATCACCCCGGCGGGGGTCCTGCACCATTTCGGTTCCAAGACCGACCTGCTCACCGCGGTGCTGGAACTTCGCGACGACACCGAGCCCGCGCCGCCCGGCGACCGGATGCTGGACCACCTGGTGGCCACCGTCGAACGCAACGCGTCCCGCCCCGGCACCACCCGGCTGTACGCGGTGCTGTCCGCGGAGAGCGCCACCGACGACCATCCGGCCCAGGAATGGTTCCGCAACCGCTACACGGTGCTGCGCGAGGAGATCGAGGAGGCCGTGTTGGAACGGCTCGGACCGGAGCACCGCGAGGCGGCGGACACACCGGGACCGGACGGACGCACCCCGGCGCGGGCGGCGGCCACGGCGATCATCGCCGTGATGGACGGCTTGCAGGTGCAGTGGTTGCTGGACTCCGAGGCCGTGGACATGGCGGCCGTGACCGAACTGGTGATAGACGCCGTCGTGGCCCGGCTGTCCCGGCCGGACTGAGCGGAACCGTCCCGTGGGGAGTGCGTGAGCGAAAACGGCCAGGGGCGGTGGGGACCATCCGGCCCCACCGCCCCTGGCGTTCGCGCGACGCGCGCCGTCTACTGCTCGCCGTGGACGGGGCCGGGGGTGCCGGAGCCGTCGGTGACCTGCGGCTCACCGGTGGCGCTGTCGGCCAGCCACTCGTCCCAGGACTTCTGCCAAAAACCCCAGCCGTTGTCCCACTCGAACTCACGGTCGGTGCCGGTGGTGTCCAGGATGTCGCCCATCAGGGTGTTCTGGAAGAACCAGCGGGCGTCGTCCATCCGCAGGTTGGTGCAGCCGTTGGAGGTGTTGGCCGAACCGATGCTGCCGTTGTAGGAGGCCTCGTGCACGAACTCGCCGCTGTTGGAGGTGCGGACCGCGTACTGCACGTCCACGTTGTAGGCGCCCGGGTCGTCCTCGGGGATGCCCACGGTGGTGGAGTCCATGGTGATCTGCTCGTAGCGCTCCATCAGGACGTGGACACCACTGGTGGTGGTGTCGAAGTGGCGGGTGGCCTTGCCGTTGCTGACCTCGATGGTGCGTTCGTGTTCGCCGTCCACGGTGATGACCATCTCGTGGTCGGGGACGTGCATGGTCGCGATCAGCTCCCGGCCGACCTCGAAGTCGATCCGGTGGTTCCTCACGCCGTACACCCCGTCGGAAGCCTGGACACCGGCCAGGTTCAGGGCGACGCTGACGGACTGGTAGGGGTCCCAGTAGGTCTCGGGACGAAAGACCGCGGTCTGGTCGTTGGTCCAGTTCCAGGCGCCCTGGACCTCCTGCTCGGAGACGACCTCCATGGAGTTCTCGACCTGGGTCTTGTTGGTGACCGGCAGGTCGAAGTTGATGACGATCGGCATGCCCACGCCGACGGTGTCGCCCGTGACGGGGAAGTTGGAGGCCAACTCCAGGCGCTGACCGGGGACGGCCTCCAGGGTCGTGAACTCGTGGACCAGTTCGGTCTGCTCACCGGCGTCGTTCTCGGCGGTGGCGGTGACCACGATGTCCGAACCGGGGCGCAGGTTCCAGTCGCTGACCCACTCGGTGCCGTCACCGTTGAGGGTGCCGCTCATCTCGTAGAGGGAGGGGTCCTCCTCCTGTCCCTCGGTGAGGGAGGCCTCGGTGACGACGACCTGGTCCACCCTGACGTCGGTGATGACACCGTTCTCCGCGGCGACACGGATCGGTGAGTCGGGGGCGACCTCCGCGGCGCCGTCCTCGGGGGTGATCGCCAGCTCCGCCGGTTCGGCCTCGGCCGAGTCCGAACCGCCGCTCTGCGTCTCGGCCTCCCCTGACGTGCAGGCGGTGGCGGTCAGCACCAGTGCGGCCAGTCCGATGCCGAACCGGCGCATCGCCACCCGGGGTGTTGTGCCCGTCACGTCTGGTACCTCCATGTCATGCCTCGAACGCCGTCTGCTGTAAGTAAGACGCATATAAACCAAAAAGGTTCAGAAAACTTATGCATCGGAATGGAGTGGTCGTCACCCCGGCGGCTGAGGACGAAGACGCCGGAAGCGCCGACGATACAACCCGGGAGGATCGGTCGACACCCCCGGGTGG
>CALGOD010000486.1 GCA_937957845.1 uncultured Nocardiopsis sp. | reverse complement strand
TTCGGGAACGGTCGAGATCGATGGCGTGGACATCACCGCCCTCAAGAAGAAGAGTCTTCTGAAGCTGCGCGGTGAGAAGATCAGCATGGTCTTCCAGCACTTCGCGCTTCTGCCGCACCGCACCGTGCTGGAGAACGCCGCCTACGGCCTGGAACTGCGCGGACTCCCGCGCGGGGAACGCTACGAGAAGGCCCGCGAGACCCTCGGACTGGTGGGGCTCGGCGGCTGGGAGGACAAGTTCCCCCACCAGCTCTCCGGCGGTATGCAGCAGCGCGTGGGCCTGGCCCGTGCCCTGGCCGCGGACACCGACATCGTCCTCATGGACGAGGCGTTCAGTGCCCTGGACCCGCTCATCCGACGGGACATGCAGACGCAGCTGATCGAGCTCCAGGCGAGCCTGGGCAAGACCATCGTCTTCATCACGCACGACCTCAACGAGGCCATGCGTCTCGGAGACCGCATCTGCGTGCTCCGCGACGGCCGTGTCGCGCAGATCGGCACCGCGCAGGAGATCCTCAGCAAGCCCGCCAACGACTACGTCGAGCGGTTCATCGAGGACGTCGACCGCACCCGTGTGCTCACCGCCGTCTCCGTGATCGACCCCGACGCTCCCGCCGCGGGCGCGGACGCGCCCCGGGTCGCCGCCGACACCCCGGTCGCCGACCTGTACTCCAGCGCCTCCTCCTCCGACAGCCTCCGGGTGGTCGCCGAGGACGGCAGTGTGCTGGGCACCGTGACGCGTAGCTCCGTGCTCGCCGCCCTCGGCTCCGGAAAGGAGACGCTGTGACACCCGTCGACTTCCCGCCGAGCCTGCCGATCGGTGAGGGCTTCGAAGCCTTCAACGCCTGGCTCAAGAGCAACTTCGGTCCCGTCTTCGACGCCATCGGCGATTTCATCCGCTGGTCCGTGGGCGCGCTGGCCGGCTTCTTCACCGACCCGGCTGCGGGGCAGCTCGCCTTCATCGCCGCCGTGATCATCGCCGTCCCGCTGCTGCGCAGCCGGCGTCTGCCGCTGGTGGCGATCGTGGCCGTGGTCTCGCTGCTCTACGTGCTGCAGGCACAGCTCGCGTTCGGCAACACGATCATCAACGCGCTGCCTCCACAGATCTTCCTGTGGGCGATGAACCTGTTCGACCAGCAGTACGTGGACGCCTACTTCTGCATCTCGCTGGTCTTCCTCGTCGCCGTCACCGTGCTGGGCATGCTCGACCGGGGCACCCGTGTGCGCACGGGTGTCGTCGCAGGCGGCTGGCTCCTGGTCGTCGTGCTCGGCTGGATCGCCCTTCCCGCCCTGGTCAGTTCCCCCAGGGCGCTCCTGATGATCCTGTTGTTGAGCCTCCTGGCCCTGTCGGTGGCGGGGTGGAGGATGGGCCTGTTCGGCTTCGTCTCCCTCGCCCTGGTGGCCTCGGTCGACCAGTGGGCCAACGCCATGGACACCCTGGGCCTGGTGCTCGTGGCCAGTGCCATCGCCGTGGTCATCGCGATCCCCATCGGCATCCTGGCGGCCTACAACGACGTGGTCAGCAAGATCGTCAAGCCGGTCCTGGACCTGATGCAGACGCTGCCCGCCTTCGTCTACCTGATCCCGGCGATCTTCTTCTTCTCCATCGGCGCCGTGCCCGGCGTGGTCGCCACCATCGTGTTCGCGATGCCCCCCGGTGTGCGCCTGACCGAGTTGGGTATCCGTCAGATCGACAAGGAGTTGGTGGAGGCCGGCGAGGCCTTCGGGGCTCCCAGCCGAAAGATCCTCACCGGGATCCAACTGCCCTTGGCCCTGCCCACCATCATGGCCGGGGTCAACCAGGTCATCATGCTCGGCCTGTCGATGGTCGTCATCGCGGGCATGGTCGGTGCCGGAGGCCTGGGAAGCGCGGTCTACCAGGGCATCACCCGCAACGACGGCGCACTCGGGTTCGAGGCCGGCATCTCGGTGGTCATCCTGGCCATCTTCCTGGACCGCCTCACCGCCGCCGTCACACGCCGGGGGCACCACTCCCCGGCCCAGGTCGCCTGAGACCCGCACCCCCCGCACACCGAAGTTCCCTAGGGAAGGAATCCCACGATGTACAGCCGCAAGCGCATGACGGCTCTGTCCGCCGCCGGCATGAGCGCCGCACTCCTTCTGACCGCCTGCGGTGGTGGCGGTGGAGAGGACCTCACCGGGCCCGCGGACGGCGGTGGGGAGGACACCCAGGAGATCAACATCGCGCTGATCGCCTGGGAGGAGGCCATCGCCACCACGAACATGTGGCAGGTCATCCTGGAGGAGAAGGGCTACGACGTCACGGTCACCGAGGTGGACGTCGCCCCGATGTACCAGGGCGCGGCCAACGGCGACGTGGACCTGTTCCTGGACACCTGGCTCCCGGTCACGCACGCCGACTACTGGGAGGACTACGGGGACCAGCTGGAGGACCTCGGCTCCTGGTACGACAACGCCAAGCTGACCATCACCGTGCCCTCCTACATGGAGGACGTGAACAGCATCCCCGACCTGGCCGACAACGTCGAGGAGCTGGACGGCCGGGTCGTGGGCATCGACCCGGGCGCCGGTCTGACCCGTGTCACCAAGGAGGAGGCGCTGCCGGGCTACGGTCTGGACGGCGACTTCGAGCTGGTGGAGTCCTCCACCGCGGCGATGCTGGCCGAGCTGGACTCCGCGATCGCCGAGGAGGAGCCCATCGTGGTCACCCTCTGGCGTCCGCACCCGGCTTACGCCAAGCACGACCTGAAGGACCTTGAGGACCCCGAGGGCCTCATGGGCGACGCGGAGAGCATCCACGCGGTCGGCCGCGCCGGCTTCGCCGAGGACTACCCGGACCTGGCCGGCTGGCTCCAGAACTTCGAGATGACCGACGACGAGCTGGCCACCCTGGAAGCCCTGACCGTGGCCGAGGAGAGCGAGTACAAGGACGACCCCGCGGAGGGCGCCCGCGTCTGGCTCTCGGAGAACCCCGAGTTCGTGGAGCGCACCCTGGGCGGGGACGCCGAGGGCCTGGAGTTCTGACAGGGGCCTGAGACCCTCACCGCGGCTCTGGATCGCTCCGGGGCCCGGTACGAGAGATGGGCCGCTCCCCGCACGGGGAGCGGCCCATCCGTGTCATGAGGCCCCGGGCCGAGGACGTACCGACGTCCCCTCGGGGCCTCCTCTAGATCCGGTAGCCGCCTTGGGCGCCCCCGTAACCCGGGTCGATCTGCCGGTTCCTCTCCCGTCTGGGGAGGAGGTAGGCGGCGAGCAGGCCGCCGATGAAACCGAAGAGGTGCGCCTGCCACGAGACACCGGGGTACTGGGGAAGGACCCCCCAGATCATCGTCCCGTAGAACAGGATCACGCAGATCATGATCACGATGTCGATGGTCTTGCGTTCGATGATGCCGCGCAGCACGGTGTAGCCGAAGTAGCCGAAGACCAGACCGCTGGCCCCCACCGTGAGGGAGTAGGGCGAGCTGAACAGCCACACCCCCACACCGCTGACGACGACGATGATCAGCGTGCTGAGCAGGAACCTCCCCAGACCGCTGAACGCGACGAGCGAGCCCAGCACCAGGAAGGGCAGCGAGTTGCCGATGAGGTGTTCCAGGTTGCCGTGCATGAACGGCGCGGTGAACACGGTCCAGGGCTCCTGGAGGTTCCAGGCGCGCAGGCCGAACTGTTGGTCGAGTCTTCCGAGGAACAGAAAGCTGTCGAGGATCTCGAAGACCCACATGGCCGCGAGCATCCCCGCTACGGTCAGGATGGCGGTGATTCTGGACTGCTTCACCCCACCGAGGGTAGATGACACGGCCTTGCGGTGGTATGTCCATGAGGCGCGTGGTAGGTAATCGTCCTGTGTGACCGCGGTCGCCCGGGTGTGCGGGGACTCGGCGGATGCGAGCCAGGAGCCTCAGGAGGTCAGCGACTGGTTGCGCGGTGGGATGCCGACCATCGCCATGAAGGAGTCGACCCGGGCCGGACTGGTCAGCCCGGTCAGGGGCAGATGGGTGCGCGAAGTGCGGCGGCTCTGTAGTGAGGGGAAGCGCTTGGGCCGTCCGGTGGTGTCGCACAGGCCGAGGGAGCGGATCCGACCAGGGAGCACGTAGTAGGAGCCGATGTCCTGGAAGGGGATCCGCACGACGTAGCGCCCCCGCACGTAGCGGAACTCCCCTTCGGAGACCTCCAGCACGGGGGACTTGATCATGTGGCCGTGTACGGCCAGAGCGATGCCCGCGAGGGACAGGAGCACGCCGAGGGTGATCCCGGCCCAGTGGGAGGGTTCGACCGCGATCACCACGACACCCAAGACCACCAGAGCGTAACCAGCCCACAACTCCATGTGTTTGCGGCCCGCAGGGCAGGCCAGGCGGACTGTTTCGGACACGGCAGCGGCCTCTCTCGAAGGGGTGTTGCAGGGGAGGTGACGGCGATCGCCGTACGAAACCCTATCGGCTCCGACTGGATGTGGGTGGTGGTTTCGGACAGTCGGACGCACGGATTTCAGTGCACGCCCTACGTGCTTTGCCGCCTTGCGTCACCGGTGTCCACTTTGCCTGATTATCATCAGATCGTCCTACGAATGCTGTCGCCGTGAGTCCCGATAGTTTCACGGTTCAGGGCGCGGGGGCTTCGGGGTGGGAAGTATGCCCTGTTTGGGTGGTTTTTCGCCCTTTGTCTATTTCTCTGTATGTAATCACTCGAGGCGAATGCGTAGTTAAACGATGTTTACTTTACCATAAACACTGTTGACTTTTTTAAGTGATCCGCAATCCATTTCTGGGGCGTCCGAATCCCGGGGAAGTGGCACTCCGTCCCTCGCACGCCCCTGACCTGCCGTGACATCTTTGTTACTGGTCGGTAGTCAACGTGTTTCGAAGATCGGGGTCGTTGGGCGCGAACCGGTTGCGGATGGATCACGAATCTGGCATTGGGGCTATACAGACATTTCGCTCAATGGTCTTCTGATCGACTAATCGCCTAAGTTCTGCGGGGGCGTGTGCGAACCACACAACCCTCCGGGTTCGGCTCGTATTAGTGATCAAGGGTGTGACCGATGCACAAACGAAGGAAGATGCTGGCGCTCGCCGCGGCAGGAACCTCTGCGGTGATGGCGCTGACCGCCTGCTCCGGCGGTGGGGGCGGTGGCGCCGCCGAGGGCGACAAGGAGGTCACATGGGTGATCAACAGCCTTCCCGCCGCGTGGGGGGCCATCAGCAGCGCCGGCGGTAGCGTCTACGTCGTCCAGATGCTCTCCGGAGTCCTCCCCTACACGGGGCAGTGGCAGCCCGACGCGACGTACGAGTACGACATGGACGTGCTCGCCGAGGAGCCCCAGCTCATCAACGACGACACCGACGAGGGGCCCTTCGAGTTCAGCTTCACCCTCGCCGAGGACGCGGTGTGGAGCGACGGCACCCCCATGACCGGTGAAGACCTGCGCGTCACCATGATGATGTCCGCGGCTCCCACCGAGGGTTACTGCAACACCTGTGACTCCCGCGGCACCACCGGCCCCGACATGGTCGACGAGGTCGAGGTCGACGGCAAGACCGCCACCTTCCGGCTGAAGGAGGGCATGGCCAACCCCGAGTGGATGGCCATGTTCGACGCCCACAACGCCGCGGGCGGCTTCTACCCGGCGCACCTGGCCGAGGAGCAGGGCTGGGACATCGACGACGCCGACGACCTCGGTGAGTACTTCCACTGGCTGCACGAGACCCGGCCCGAGTGGTCCGGCGGTCCGTACGTGATCGTGGACGGCGACCTGGAGAACCAGGTCGTCAAGGAGCCCAACCCCGAGTGGTTCGGCGAGACCAAGCCCGCGCTCGACCGCATCATCATGTCGTTCAACACCGACGAGGGCACCTTCGTCAACGCGTTCAACAACGGTGAGATCGACGGCGCCAACCCCGCCCAGTACAGCGAGGACGTCATCACCCAGCTCCAGGAGCTGGAGGGTGCCACGCTGACCATCGGCGAGGGCAACATCTGGGAGCACATCGACATCAACGTCGAGAACGAGTGGCTCTCCGACGTCGACCTGCGTACCGCCATCTTCACCGCGATCGACCGCGACCAGATCGCCGAGCGCAACTTCGGTGCCGGCTACCCCGACTACGAGCTGAAGAACAACCACATCTTCGGCAGCGACAGCGAGTACTTCGAGGACCACATCACCGAGTCCGGCCAGGGCAGCGGTGACATCGAGGCCGCCACCGAGATCCTGGAGGACGCCGGCTACGAGCTCGACGGCGACACCCTCACCCTGGACGGCGAGCAGGTCGGCCCGTTCCGCCTGCGCAGCACCGACACCGTGATCCGCAACAACTCCGTGCAGCTGATCCAGGCCCAGCTCGCCGAGATCGGCATCGAGACCACCATCGAGATGACCGACGACCTGGGCAACATGCTGGACCAGCAGGACTACGACATCGTCCAGTTCGGCTGGAGCGGTACCCCGTACTTCACCTCCAGCCCCCAGCAGTTCTGGGAGTCCGAGAGCGGCAGCAACTTCGGTGGGCTGTCCAACAAGGACATCGACGAGCACGCCAAGGCGGCGGGAACGGCTCCCTCCCTGGACGAGGCGGCCGAGCACGCCAACGCGGCCGTGGCCGCCGTGGTGCCCGAGGCCTACGTCCTGCCGATCATGGCCGAGCCCAACTACTTCTTCGTGAACGACAAGCTCGCCAACGTCGAGGACAACCTCCAGTCCAGCTACCGCGCCACCTACAACATCGGTGAGTGGGACATCGCCGGCTAGTCCGGTGCAGGCCCATGGCCCGGATCCGGGATATCCTCCCGGGTCCGGGCCGGTCCTCGTCCACCCCTGAAGGATCACACCATGCTCGTTTACACGGTGCGACGCGTTCTGAGCTCGATACCCATCCTGATCCTCGCGTCCGTGCTCACCTTCGTCCTGATCGACGTCTCCGGAGACCCCCTGTCGGACCTCAGGATGCAGCAGCCGCCGCCGGACCCCTCGGTCATCCAACTCCAGGAGGAGAGGCTCTACCTCGACCGGCCGATGCCCGAGCGTTACTGGCTCTGGGTCACCGGTATCGGAGGCAACGGCGACATCGGAC
>CALGOD010000485.1 GCA_937957845.1 uncultured Nocardiopsis sp. | reverse complement strand
AGCGAGAGGCAGCCTGGTGGACGCGAGCCCGGAATGATTCAAAAAACACGACCTAGTGGGGCTGGGGCAGGCGCAGTACCTGTACGGAGGTGCCCGCGACCACCTCGGTCACCTCCTCGGGCACGACCACGAGCGCGTTCGCCCCGGCCAGGGCGGACAGCTGGTGGGATCCCTGCTGGAAGGCGGGAGAGACCGTGGCATCGGCGCCGCGGCCGTGCGGGGACTCCTCCAGCACACCGCGCAGGTAGGAACGGCGCCCTTGAGGAGACGTGACCGGGCTGGTGAGGATGGCCCGCGTCGCCGGTAGGGGATCGGGGGCGAGTCCACGCAGCTTGCGCAGCGCGGGGCGGACGAAGATCTGGAAGGACACGAAGGCGCTCACCGGGTTGCCCGGCAGTGTGAGGATCGGGGTCCGGTCCGGACCGATCGTCCCGAACCCCTGGGGTTTGCCGGGTTGCATGGCCACCTGGGTGAACTCCACGGTGCCCTGGCGGGTGAGCACCTGCTTGACCACGTCGTGGGCGCCCATGCTCACCCCACCGGTGGTCACGACGATGTCCGCGCGTACCAGCAGACCCTCCAGGGTGTCGAGTACGGTCTCCGGGTCGTCGCCGACGAAACCGTGTCGGTGGACCTCGCATCCGGCTTCGAGCGCGGCGGCGGCGACCATGAAGCTGTTGGACTCCCAGATCTGTCCGGGACCGAGCGGGTGCCCGGGCTCGACCAGTTCCTCGCCGGTGGAGAGCACGACCACCCGGGGGCGCGGGTACGCCGGCACCGAACGGCGTCCGACCGCGGCCAGGATCCCCATCTCCCCCGGGCCGATCCGTACGCCAGGGTGCAGCACCGTGGTCCCCTCGACCACGTCGTCCCCGGCCCGGCGCACGGCGTTGCCGACCTTGACCGGGCGATCGACGGTCATCCTGGCCGTACCACCGTCGGTCCACTCGACCGGGACCACGGCGTCGGCTCCGGAGGGCATGGGGGCTCCGGTCATGATGCGCGCGCACATGCCGGGCAGGACCGCGGTCGGGGAGGGGTCCCCGGCCGGAATGTCGGCCACCACCGGCAGCCGCACGGGCGAGTCGGGTGTGGCCGGGGCCAGATCCGCGGCGTGCACGGCGTAGCCGTCCATGGACGAGTTGTCGAAGCCCGGGAGGGACACGGGTGAGGTGATGGTCTCGGCCAGCACGGTGCCGTGCGCCTGGATCAGGTCCAACCGGGTCGGCTCGGGTTCGGCGATCAGGGCCAGGACGTCGGCGACGTGCTGTTCGACGCTCTTCACTGGGTTCCTCCCGCTTCGCGGTTCCTGTGCCAGAACCGCCTCCCGTACCTCGGGAGGCGTCTTGGGTCCCATTCTCCCTGTGCACGCCCCCATGAGGGGCGGACCTCGGCCGCCACGCCGGGTCCGCGCCGGGGTCAGGGCGGTGCGGTCCGGCCGTCAGGCGCGCTCAGAGCCCTGACGGTCGACGAAGTCCCGCATCCAGGGCAACAGCTCCGCCGCGAGTTCGGGACGGCGGAAGGCGAAGTCCACCACGGTGCGGATGTAGTCGGCCTTGTTCCCGGTGTCGTAGCGACGGCCCCGGAACAGCACCCCGTGCACCGTGCCGCCGTCCTCGGGTTTGTGCCGGGTCAACTCGCGCAGGGCGTCGGTGAGCTGGATCTCTCCGCCACGCCCCGGCGGGGTCTCCTCCAGGACGGGGAAGACCGCCGGGTCGCACACATAACGCCCGATGATCGCCCAGCGGCTCGGCGCCTGCTCCGGGTCGGGCTTCTCCACGAGGTCGGTGACGGTGACGACGTCGTCCTCGTCCGTGGGTTCGATGCCGGCGCAGCCGTACAGGGACACCTGTTCGGGTTCCACCTCCATGAGCGCGACGACGCTGCCGCCGTACGTGCTCCGCACCTCGATCATGCGGCGCAGCAGATCGGCGGAGTCGATGAGGTCGTCGCCCAGCAGTACGGCGAACGGGTTGTCGCCCACGTGGGCCTTCGCGCACAGGACCGCGTGACCCAGGCCGCGCGGTTCGCCCTGGCGGACGTAGTACATCTGGGCGAGGTCGCTGGACTCGCGCACCGACCGCAGACGCTCCTCGTCGCCCTTGGCCTCCAGGGCCTCCTCCAGTTCGTAGGCCCGGTCGAAGTGGTCCTCGATGGAGCGTTTGCTGCGACCCGTGATCATCAGGACGTCGTGGAGGTCGGCGGCGACCGCCTCCTCGACGACGTACTGGATCGCGGGCTTGTCCACGATCGGCAGCATCTCCTTGGGCGTGGCCTTGGTCGCGGGCAGGAACCGGGTGCCGAGGCCGGCGGCGGGCACGACCGCCTTCGTGACAGGTACCGTCTCAGGTCGCCTTTGGTCGGTGGAGTCGTTCATGTCGGCACTCTAGGCCAGTCCCCCGCCGCGCCGAGGTCTGCACACACTGCCCGGCGTCAGGAAGTTCCGTTGGTTTCGTGTGCCCGTGAGCGGGCCTCCACCGGCCGTTCACCGTCCACGTCATCGGCGGGACGGTCGGGTCCCGGGTCGGTGCCACACTGGGGCCATGGACGAGAGCGAGCGACGTGGGGCCAAGAAACGGCTGCGCGAGTCCCTGCTGGCCCGACGGCGGGCCCGTGGCGCCGAGGAGCGCGCGCGGGCCGGCTCGGTGTTCCGTGACACCCTCATGGGATCGCCCTGGCCGCCCATGGACGGAACCGTCGCCTGCTACTACTCGGTCGGCACCGAGCCCGACACCCGCCCGCTGGTGACGGCGCTGTGGGAAAGCGGTACGCATGTGCTGCTGCCGGTGTTCCTGCCCGATCGCGACCTGGACTGGGTGACCTTCGACGGCCCGGACCACCTGGCCCCGGCCGGACACGGGCTGCTGGAACCCCGCGGACGGCGTCACGGACCAGGGGCGCTGGAACGTGTGGACGTGGTGGTCTGCCCGGCACTGGCGGTGGACCACCGGGGCATGCGCCTGGGGCGGGGCGCGGGGTGCTACGACCGGGCACTGGGTCACAAGGGACCGCGCACCCCGGCGATCGCCCTGGTGTACGACGAGGAGTTCGTGGACTCCCTGCCCACCGAACCACATGACCGCCCGGTGGACGCCGTGGTCACCCCCGGCGACGGCCTGCGGGCGTTCGACCCGACGTTCGGGCCGGGCGAACGCGATTGAGCCGGGGCTTCGGGCCCGTCGGAACGTCGTCGCAGGTGGGTGTACGGCGACGCCGGCCGTCCGACCTCCGTCCCGGTGTTCGTGTCCGACACCGGGCCCTGTCACCCCCTCGGTCGGGGAGCGCGTACTATTTAGCAGTCAACGGGCGAGAGTGCTAACAAGGAGGACTCGAACAGTGCCTACGTACCAGTACGCGTGCACCGAGTGCAGCGCCCAGCTGGAGGTCGTGCAGAGCTTCAGCGACGACGCGCTGACCGTCTGCCCCGAGTGCGAGGGACGCCTGCGCAAGGTGTACTCCGCAGTGGGCATCGTGTTCAAGGGTTCGGGCTTCTACCGCACCGACAGTGGCAAGAGTTCCAACAGTTCCGCGCTGACCGGCTCCGGCTCCGGTGAGGGCAAGGGCGGCGACACATCGGCCTCCGCCTCCGCCTCCTCCTCGGCGGACGGCAAGGGCTCCTCCACGGAGAGCGGCACCGCGAGCACCACGAGCGCGGCGGGAAGCACGTCCGCCGCGACCACCTGAGTCTTCGGACCGTTGACCGCGGTGTGCCGTCGGGACCTCGACGGCACACCGCGTACCCGACCGGGGATCCGCCCTGTGGACAACGGCTCCGGGGACGCCGTGGCGGCCTAACGTTGAAACGTGACCGACGCACCACCCCCCTATCGGCACCGCCGGGCGGTCGTCCGCCTCCTGGACCGGCGCCGACGCCTTCTGGCCGCCCTGTTCTCCGCCGCGGCGCTCGTCAGCGCCGTCCTGGCCGTACGTCCCCTCCCGACCCCCACCACCCCGGTCCTGGTCGCCTCCCGTGACCTGGACGCCGCGAGCCCGCTCAGCGGTCATGACCTGGTCGAGCTGCTCCTGCCCGCCGAAGTCGTGCCCGGCGGTGCCCTGGACGCCGACACCGACACCTCCGGGCTCCTGCTCAACGCCCCCGTACGCCGCGGTGAGGTCATCACCGACGCCCGGCTCGCCGATCCGCCCGCGCGACCCTACGGGTCCGGTCTGGTCGCCGTCCCGGTACGGGTCGCCGACCCCGGCGCCGTGGACCTGCTCTCCCCCGGCAGCAGGGTGGACGTCCTCGCCGCCCGTGGTCACGACGACCTGGGACCCGTCCGGACCGGCCCCGCCGTGGAGGTGGTCAACGACCGACCCGTCCTCGCCCTGCCCCGTGAGGCGGGCCCGGCGGGGGAGGGTGGGGCGCTGATCCTCATCGCCGCCACCCCCGCCGAGGCCAGGAGTCTCGCGGGCCACGCCGCCTCCTCCCGGCTGTCCATCACCATCCGCGGTTGACCCCCGCTCGAGTGTGAGCGAAGCTGGCCGGGCGCCGCGGACCCTCACGGTGGCGGCGTCCCCCTCGCGCCGGGGCCGTGTGGAAGAGGCCTCGAAGGAGACGGCCGATCCGTCGCGGCCTCGACGCCCGCGCCGTGCGCGGTGCCACCGTGCACGGAGGAGGGCGCGCCCCGGATCCTCGGGGCCAGAACGTTCATCCCGACGAATTCGACAGGGCTCTTCCATGCAGGGTTTCAAGAAGTTCCTGTTCCAGGGCAACCTGGTGCAGCTGGCGGTCGCGGTCGTGATCGGCTCGGTCTTCGCCAACCTCATCACCGCGTTCACCGAGGGGTTCATCACCCCACTGCTGGGGATCTTCGGCGGCGTCCCGACCTTCGGTGACCTCTACTTCGAGATCAACGGGAGCCGTTTCCTGTACGGCGCCTTCGTGGACGCGGCGATCTCCTTCCTCATCACCGCCGCGATCCTGTACTTCCTGGTGGTGCTGCCCGTCTCCAAGGTCGTGGAACGCTTCGTCAAGGCCGAGGAGGCCACCACCCGCGAGTGCCCCCACTGCGTCAGCGAGATCAACAAGAAGGCGACCCGCTGCGCCCACTGCACCGGTGAGGTCGTACCGGAGACCGTCTGAGGACTCCGGTACGGCGGAGCCGGCCGCGTCGTCAGCGGATGTACTCCCAGTGCCAGGGCTCGAAGGGGCTGGCCTTGGCCCAGGCCGGATGGATCCATCCGTAGTCGGCGCCGTTGGCCTCCATCCACAGCCAGCGTTCGGACCTGTAGTTCTGGATGCCGCAGCCCAGGTCGATCGCCTGTCCCAGTCCGTGGTTGCTCGTACCGGGGACCGCGGCGAAGCCGGGCGCCACCTCACGGTAGACGCGGTGCTGGTTGGGCAGGTCGCGGTAGGCGCTGGTGATGCACATGTTCTCGCCGAACTCCTCCACGTACCGGGCGTTGAGCTGAAGGAAGTCCACGGCGGCGTCGGCCCGCAACTGCTTGTCGTCGTAGAGGTCGCACAGGGCCTCACCCGGCAGCAGGCCGTTGGGAGCACCTTGTGCCTTCGCGGCGTTGGCGGGGTCGCAGTCGCCGGCGGCCATGTAGGCCTCGGGGTCGATGCCACGGTCTTCGAGTTCGCCGTAGAGCTCCTCGGTGAGCTCCTCCGAACGCTCCCGCAGCTGCTCGATGTCCGCGGCCAGCTCGACCTCCTCCAGCTGGGTGTTGGTCTGTAGCTCCTGTGCCTGGCTGGCCAGCTCGACCTGCTCCTCCCGCAGGTCGGTGGCGTCCTGGATCATCGCCTGGTTGTCCTCGGAGATCTTCGCCGCGTAGGACTGCGTCTGCAGATCCTCCACGAGCGTTCCCGACGCCAGCACCGCCAGCAGGCCACCGTCGGGCTGCTTGTAGAGGGTGCTGGCCAGTTGGGCCAGGGGCTCGCGCATCTCGCTGAGTTCGAGCTCGGTCTGCTGGAGGTCGTACAGGGTCTCGACCAGCTCCTCCTGGGCCTCCTCCAACGCCTCTTGGCGTTCGACCTGCTCGTCGGTGGCCTCCTGGAGCTCGTCCGCGGCGGCTTCCGCCCGCTCCCGGAGCTCCTCCAGACTGGCCTCCGCGGGATCCAACGCCGCCATCGGAACCGGGGCCACGAGCAGCGCGGTGACGAGTGCGAGTGTCACCGCCTGAGCGAAACGGACACGGTAGGACATCGCAAGGGCGGTCAGCGCCCCGCGGCCACCCGGCACGCGGGACCTGCGCCGCGCCGCATCAGAAGTGAACGGCACGAATGATCCTCCGGACTGCTTCCTTGAACACCTACCCGTGGCCGCAACGCAACGTACTACATGTCCGCATGCGACCACGCGGGGCTGTTTCGCCGGTCGGAGCGGGCGATGTGCGGAGCTTCGCCCCCCACCACGTCCTCTGCTCCTGTTTCCGGAGAAACCCCTGATCACCAAAGTGCCGACCGAAACCATGCCCCGGTGCTCACGATCACCAGAGGTACACATGCGGTCTTGACACCACACACGTCATGAACAAGATCACAACGTGCCAGGGCAACCAATCGTAGGTCAGCGTACTGTGCCATGCAGGCAGCGTCCCCCACCCATGCCCCCCGAACGAAAAACCGACACCCCATCCACTGCCATCCTGGGTTAGGCTTGGCTCGGTGGCGGGGTAGAACATACCTCTGTCAGACCCATGGCTCCGTAGCTCAGGGGATAGAGCACCGCTCTCCTAAAGCGGGTGCCGCAGGTTCGAATCCTGCCGGGGCCGCCCTCATGACCTGGGGCTTCTCTTTCACGAGGGGCCCCAGTCCCGTTTCGGGGTCCGGTTCCGCGAGTTCCTCGCCGTGCCCCTCCACCCGGGGCTGCGCCCGTGCGGCGCCACCCGTCTCTCCGCTCCCCTCGTCCGGCGGGCGCACCGCGACACTCCCGTGCGCGGCCGAGGAACCGCCGGATCGTCCTGGGATCGACGCCCGACATCGCCGGCGGTGTCCCGGCGGTGTGGCGTCCGTCGCGTACACCCGCGACACGCAGAACGTTCTTCCAGTCCGACCGGTCGGCGCGTTCGCGCAGGGGATGGCCGTCGGGCCGGCAGAACACCGGATCCCACGCAT
>CALGOD010000484.1 GCA_937957845.1 uncultured Nocardiopsis sp. | reverse complement strand
CACTTCCCGGGTGCGCGCTGAGATCCGCGCTGACCTGGCCGCACTCCCGCACCTGTCCGCCGACCTCGTGGACGCGGTGGAACTGTGCGCCAGTGAAGCCTTCGCTAACGCTGTTGAACACACCCGCTCCGGCCAGGAAGGCGGCCGGGTCGTGCGCTCCCTCACCCGGCCCGCCTACAACCGGCTGCGCTTAGCCGTCGTCGACGACGGCACCACCGACACCGCGCCCCGCATCCCCTGCGAGCGCACCGCGGCCGAATGGGCCGAAGCTGAAACCGGGCGTGGCCTCCTCCTCATCTCAGCCCTCGCTGAAGCGTGGGGCACGCGGCCCGTCATCGACCTGCCGTTCTGCTCCCACCTCGGCACCGTGGTATGGGCGGAGTTCACACTCCCCTGGGGAGGAGAACCCCGATGAACCAGGAGCTCCCACCCCGCGTGCGCACCGTCCTCGACGCTCCCCGTGGCCGGCGCTTCTCCCGCGCGGCCACGCCACCGGCTAGGCGGCAGCCCATCGAAGCCAAACACCGGGGCCACGAAAAAGCCCTGCTGGAGCAGAGACACGGCAACCCGTGGGGTGGCTCGCCACGCCACGGGCGGAGCACCGCACGCCAGGATGCGCGCCACCCCCGCTCGCGTCGCCTACCCCCTCCCGCCCTTGGACAGCTCCGAAAACCGCGGCGCCGCACCCGCCAGCGCTGGTATCTCCGCTGGCTTAGCAACCCGGTGGTTGGCGCCTACCTTGAACTCCTCAGCTATGCCCTAGCCATAACTGCTGGGGCCCTCATCTACCACCTCGGCACCTATCTCGTCTGAGACGTGCACCTCCAAGCCGTGCCTCCGGTCCCGTAACATCACGCTCGCACGGAGGCACGGTTCCGCGCATGGATCAGCGGCGAGATTGGTGCTCACCCCTGCACCTCTCCTCCCTTTTATCCGGGGGAAGTAGCGGTCGGATACGGAACAGTAAACGCAGACGAGTGCACGCCTCTAGCAGCCAGCTGTGAGAGACAAGAGAGCCCTCGAACGCCTGAAGCGCGCTCAGTCAGGGGAGAGGGCTCCACCACCACAACGAAGGGGGAGCGGCATAGCGCTGAGCGTGCCACGTGCAACAGCCGGTTCGACAGCAGGCAGCTCTTCCACATACAGCAGACGACCGGGTCGCAGCCCGACGGCAGGAAGCGAACCAGCCAGTCGGCCACCGGAGAAGGATCACCGTTGAGGGCAGTCACCTCGCAGCTGAGAATCCGACTGATTGTTCCTGGGGTGCAATGTGTCCTTAGGAAACAGCGAAAAGCTCGATCTCCCCTAAACCGAAACCAGGCCTTGGAAAACGAAGCGGCAAAGAGCGTCGCGTCCTGCTGCCCAAGGGACTGTGCTTAACAAGTAGCGGGATGTCAGCGAGGCTCCTGGCGCCAGCCACAGCCCCATGATCGGTCCAGTTCGTGGTAGAAGACGGTCACGAAAGAATGGGTACCAGCCCACGGCTTCCCGTCCCCACCAGTGGCCCCTGAACCCAGGATCCTATGGCACCAGGAACCTTCGTCAGCACGGAAGATCACAGGGAAACCCAGTAGTACGGGGATTGATGATCAGACGCGTGACAAAGGCAGTAATCCACGCCTTGAAACCATCACGCTTCGTTTCGGATCTTTGAAGAAGCCCCTACACGTACTCGCCCTCCTGGAACCGGTTTTCCCCGTCAGTCGCGTCTACACAAGGTGCTATTGCTGATCACCGATCAACAAAGACGCCGACATACTTCACCGTAGTCAGAGGCTGCGATGGAATGGGCGCCTGCGACGAGAACAGCAATATGAGCAAGTGCCCGGAGATCTCAGGCAGGGGGATAAGATAAACAACCTCACTACTGTTTGGCTCGAGGGCGCCTGAAACGTTGAGGCTTGATGGTCTGCTGTTGTCTCTTTCGAAGAGATTCCAACTTCTTCACGTCGATACTTTTGCGGTCAATATCGCGTGTCCCGTGACGATGATGCGACGCTGCCGATAGCGGACCTGGAGCGCAACACGTCCATGATTGGCAGACATTCTCGGTCCGAGTAAGGACCATGAGCCCTAGCAGAGGCCCTGAACACTGGATACATCATGTCTAAGGGGTGTTACATACAGCGGGCATCAAGTAAATGCTTACTCGTCATACCAGAGCAAGGAGGAGAGGAAAGGGAAGTATGTTAAGATTGTCCCGTTTTGTTGATTTGTGGGGGTGGAGAAACTTGCGATCCTCCTGATTTAGGGGAGAAAAATTCCGAATCGTTTTAAATGTGTCATCCTTGACAAATGATTTGCTGTCTGACAATCTCATATTGGTCTCCGAATCTCTGTTTCTGGGAGAACATGATGTTCAAGCGCCGTCTTGGGCCACCTCCACACGAAGGTGGAGAAAGTGGTGCAGTGAACAGCTGCCCTGACCTGTGGGAACTTGAATCTGGCGACTTTGCGGTGATCGGATTCGAACGGACTGCACAGCTTCTTCCTCACCTCCCTGACGACGCCTTTGTTGACCCAGGAGAGGCGATCGTCGTGATCCCCAGAAAAATCTTGGTCAAGGCCAGGAAGAACATCCCGCGAGAATAGTTCAACTCGCGTAGACGAGCCGCAGATATGATAAAGATCCTCATGGAATAGTTTCCGAAACATGAAAAGCATCTGGAGAAGGAAGGGTATGCTCCTCTACCCTCCTGCCGAGTACTCGCCCTTAACAGTTATCGGCAGTGGTGTCGGCGAATTCTGGTCACTCTTCCGTGAACTACACAGCCGGTGGGTGAAAGTGGAGCGCCTCCAGGAGTACGACGAATCTCCCTTCGAAGGCTATCTGGCCTTCCAACGCGGCGACTACGCCAAGGCACAGCGGCTTGTCCAGGAGATGGTGAAAAACCAGACCAATTTCTACTCGCTGGCGCGGGAACGAGGCATCGCAATGATCCGGATCCGGATCTACGATCTTCCCCTCAGCCCCTACCTCGTCCACTACGAGATGGCCGCCTACCTAGCGGACATAGAGTGCGGTGAAGACATCCGCATGGTCCACTCCGCAGACATCGCTGACCTACTCGCCCAGACAGGAATCTCCGACTACGTCCTGTTTGACGACAAAAAAGTTATAGCGCTCCTCTACGACACAGAGACAGCAACCCTCCAAGAGGCGCGGCTCGTCGAGCACCCGGAACTCGTCACCCGCTACGTTGAGCTCTCCAACGAGCTCATCAACCGGTCCACCCCGCTGCTCGAAAGCCCGGTCTACGAGGCGTGGCGGCAACGATGACCTGCACTGCCTGCATCGGAGAGACAGGCCACCGGTTGTCCCCTGGGAGAGGAACAGATGTCCGCTGAACTCGCGGAAGTGATCAGCTCGGTTTCTACCGCCGGGGCCACCACTCTCGTCACAGCGATGGCCAGTGATACCTGGAATGCAGTACGAGACCGGGTGGTGCGCCTGCTCAACCGCACCGATTCGGAAAAAGAGCCCGAACGCCTCGCTGCACTCAACGAGATCCACGACGCCGTGGTCCAACACCCCGAAGGAGACCTGTCACAACAGCGTGAACGTCTCCGCGAACTCCTCAAAGAAGCGATCCTCGACGACTTCCAAGTCGCCGAAGAGCTCCTTGCCCTAATAAGGGAAATCCGTCAGGACTCCGGAATACGGCTTGCAACCGGACACCAATACGCCACGGCAGCAGACCAGGCCCAACAAGCCGTGCAATACAGCGGAACCCAAACCAACACGTTCCATCAGGGAACTGAACGATAGTCGGTCACGTGGCGCTGCCATGAACAACCAGCAGCAGAACACTCAAGCCCTGAACTCGGCACAACAAGCCACCCAGCAAACGGGCATACAGTTCAACACGTTCATCGGCAGGGCCCAGGCCGCATCTGTTGCATCAGTAGCTCCCCCGATCGCACTTCCCCAACGCCAGATACCACCCACTCTTCTTCGAGGACGCACCGAGGTGCTTCACCTAGTGGAGAAGCACCTCACCCCACCTGTCCCCGAAACCACGGTTCAAAGCACACCCGTGGCGATACTTCACGGAATCGGTGGTATTGGGAAAACCACCCTTGCTCTGGAACTCGCCCACCGGAAAGCAGCACAAGGAGTCCAAGTCTGGTGGCTCAACGGAAGCAGCCCAGCGCTCCTCACCGCCGCCCTGCACGCCTTAGCTTTTGCCGCCGGAGCAACCGACACGGAGTTCGACCGCGCCCATCCCGCCGATGTCCTCTGGAACAATCTGAATACCTACGACGGCTCCTGGCTGGTGGTGTTCGACAATGTCGATGATCCGAATATTCTCGCAGCAGACAGCGGATTCCTGTCACAAGGGACAGGATGGCTGCGTCCCCCCAGCAGCCGGGGCGCAATCCTGGTCACCAGTCGTGACGGCCGAAAAGACCTGTGGCCTTCTTGGGCAGCGATGATTCCCGTCAAATCACTCACCCCTGACGACGGTGCCCAGGTGCTCCTCGACCTTGCACCTGGGTGCGGACCACGCGAGGATGCGCGGGCACTAGCCGTCGCTTTAGGAGGGGTACCGCTCGCACTAGAGCTCGCAGGAAAATACCTGGCCTCAGCCGCCACCGACCCCTTCCCACCACCAAACGCAGTCACCTCTTTTGCGGACTACCGCTCCTCCTTCGAACAGAGACTGACCTCGCTACCCCTCGACGAAGACCCAGCCCACAGCGGACACAACCGGCGTGTGCTCTCGACAACGTGGGAGATCTCCCTTGACCTTCTCACTGACCAAGGGCACACCGCTGCACGCCCGCTGCTTCGACTATTGGCGTGCTCCGCAGCCGCCCCGCTTCCTTACCGCCCTTTGCTCAACCTTGAAATCCTCAGACAGTCCCCATTCTTTACGGGCCTGTCACACGCCAAGCTCAGCGGCGCACTGCGAGCATTGGCAGGGCTCGGCCTGATCTCCCTCGACGTTGCCGACAATGCCGCCAACGAGTGGGGTTACGCGGTCACCCTGCACCCCCTCGTGCGCACCGTCACCCGAGCCAACCTGAAACGTGCAGGAATATTCGAAGAATTCCTGGACCTCTTCCTCAGCCTCCTCGAAGCCGTAAGCGCAGACCTCGACCCGGAAAACACGCACCACTGGCCCTGCTGGGAGCTGATCACCGAACACACCCTAGAAGCACTCTCCTCAGCGGCTCACAGCACAGAGCCGAAGCGCGAACGCGTGGCACGGGCCCTACGCCCCGCAGTGCAGGCCGCGGGGTACCAGTACATGGCCGGACGCTACACCCGTTCGGTCAACGACCTCTCAACGATCTACGCCGCGGCTCGCACGGTCCTCAGCCCGGAAGACCCCATGACTCTGCACGTACGCAATAGAAGAGCCCGAGCTATGCGGGAAAACGGGCAGAGCGCGCAAGCAGAAGAAGAATTCCGAGAAATACGGGAAACCGCTAGAAGAGTACTCGGCGAGAACCATCCAGAAACACTGAACATCAGCATCAACCTGGCCCGCACTATCCGAGAACGCGGCGACATAGCCCAAGCCCAAGCAGAGTTCGCAGACCTATGTCAACGCGCACGCAAAGTCCTGGGAGACAACCACCCTGATACTCTGGCAGCCACCTACAACCTGGCCCGTACTCTGCGTGATCAGCGCCGCTTCTCCGAAGCGGGAACCCTCTACCGAGAAGCCCTTGCCGCGCGTCGCACAATATTCCCGGAAACCGATCTCACCACCCTGGATCTCCGCTACGAACTCGCAGAGACCCTGAGAGAACAAGGAGAGTTTTCCGCGGCGCAACAGGAATACCGGAACGTGCTCGCCGTCACGAGCCGTGTCTACGGTGACCAGCACCCGAACACACTGATCATCCGCCACGGTCTGGCTCGGGTCCTGCTTGCCGCAGGGCAGGAGACCGAAGCGAGAAATGAGCTCACCGAAGTATGGCAGGGCCGCCAGGAGGTTCTTGGCGCAGATCATCCGTTGACTCAAGAAACAGAAAGAGAACTTCAGTCGCTGAGATAACCCAACCTGTGAGGCGCTTGATGCACCGCCCTCGTGCCGGCGGTGTGCTGTCAGTACACGATGCGAGCCACCAGGTGCCTCGCACCATGATCAACGTGGCAGCCGTGGTATTTCCCGGTATTCCACGCTAACCGTGGGATTAGGGAACCCCGTGGCACGAGTCCGGGCAGCTGCGCACCACATCCTGCGTGGCACGGGCGTGGCCGCCGCCCCCTTGCGGGATGTGCCGCGCGTGTCCCCGGTTGCGGCACTGTTCCGTGGCCAACGGTAGTGAGCAGCCCCAAAGCGGAGTACCGGTCTTGGGGCGGAATTCACGGTGGAAGGATTCCCATATTTTCGACGTTTCTCCCACCCCGCTACAGGGCGTATTTTGTGGACCTGTCGGGAACGTTGACGAACGTCAGGCTGCCTGAATAGGGCTATAACCGCGGAATGCGTGGGTGTTCCGGAAAAGTCCCTACGCCAGAGTTTTCTGACGCTGTATCAGTAGATTATTGTAAAAAGTTTCCTCCAATGTGGAATGGTAGATGTGAAAGGTTTCTTGCTTTCATGAAAACCCGGTGCGGCTCCTCCTGGCGGACACCGTATTACGCGGGGTAGGCCCGGGCCGATGGGTGGTCTCACGGCCTCGCCTGGAAAGAAGGCGAGCCTTCAACCGAGGAACCACGCATGGATGGGGCACACAAACGCGGACGTCACCCAGTTGACCTGTCGTGATGCAGGCCCTGCTGCGTCGTGCTGGGCGCCCCATGGCCGCAGCACGCTCCCGGCCTACATCTGCGGCGCCGCGGCCCCGGACTGTGCCAGGGGCCACGGCAGGCCCACGCACGCTGCCACCAGAATAGAAAATAGACGGATGCCATTGCTGTCGAAAAAACTTCCGAAAAAAAGGAGAGAACGCGGCCTCTCCTGAAGCATCCAGATATTCCCTCCGCTAAAATACTGCTCAAATAGTGCAGTCAAAGAAACACGGCAAGCACGGGCGCTGTGCTGGTTTCCGGGGGCTGTTTGATGGAAATGAGGAGTCTTGTTGCTGAGAAATA
>CALGOD010000483.1 GCA_937957845.1 uncultured Nocardiopsis sp. | reverse complement strand
GTCTACCTGCGGATGGGCACCCGTGCGTTCGAGTACCGCGGCGATCCGGACAAGACCCGGGCCTCCCGGGTCGGTGACTTCGTCACGGTGGGCGACCTCGGCCGGCTGGACGAGGAGGGTTACCTCTACCTGCTCGGCCGTTCGTCGGAGGTGGTGGTCAGCGGCGGGATCAACGTCTATCCGGCCGAGGTCGAGGCGGCGATCCTGAGCCACCACGAGGTCGAGGACGTGGGCGTGATCGGCGTTCCGGACCCCGAGTGGGGCGAGCGCGTGGTCGCGGTCGTCCAAGTGCGCCCCGACTCGGCGCTCGCGACCGATGAGCGGTCCGCCCAAGCAGTGTTGCAGGAGTACCTCGCGGACCGCCTGGCCCGCTACAAGGTGCCTCGAACCGTCACGGTGGTGGAGCGGCTCCCACGCGCGGCCAACGGCAAACTGCGCAAGCAGCTCCTGGTACCGATGGCTCAGCGCTGAACGGCGTTGGACACCAGATTCGTCCTTCCAAACGAAAGGGAAGCCGTGAAGCCCGTCGCCTCACCCACCCCTGACACCCAAGAATGGTTCGACCGGATCGACGCCGGAGAACTGACCGTGGCGCACTGTCGAAGCTGCGCGCTTCGGTTCCTGTATCCGCGAATGTGCTGCCCCGACTGTGGTTCGCGTTCTGTCGAGCTCCTGCCCGCCTGCGGCCGCGGATCGGTCGCCTCCTGGGTGGTCAACCACCGAGGCCCCGAAGCGTTCGCGAAGGAGGCCCCGTACGTCATCGCCCTGGTACGGCTCGAAGAGGGGCCGCTGCTGATGTCGAACATCCTGATCGACGACCCGGACGTCATGTCGGTCGACCTTCCGGTCCGCGCCGAGTTCGAGCAACGCGGTGAGCGACGGGTCGTCCAGTTCGTCCCGGAGGTGGAGACAACATGAGTCTGCGTGGAGCGATCGCCATCGTCGGGGCCGCCGAGAGCACCCGGTTGGGCAAGATACCGGACATGTCGGCGTTGCAATTGCACGTGGACGCCGCGCTCAACGCCCTCGCCGACGCCGGTCTTCGACCTTCGGACATCGACGGTGTCGCCTCGGCGGGGGAACTCCCCAACGACGTCGCCGATTACCTGGGAATCGTGCCGGAGTACCTCGACGCCACCAATGTCGGCGGCTCTTCCTACATGCTGCACGTGCGCCACGCCATGGCCGCGATCGCGTCCGGCCTGTGTTCCACCGTGCTGGTCACGCATGGAGAGTCCGGCCGTTCCAGGGTGGGGATGCAACCCTGGGCACCGGCGCCACAGTCGATGATGGGTCAGCTGGAGGTCCCCTACGGGCCGGTCGGCGCCCCGTCGCTGTTCCCGATCGGCGTCCGACGCTACATGGCCGAGTACGGGATGTCCGAAGAGCAGTTCGCGATGGTCCCGGTCGTCCAACGGGAGTGGGCCTCACGGAACCCCCGCGCCAAGCTCCGGGAGCCGATCACCGTCGAGGGCGTCCTGTCCTCGCCCGTGATCGCGGATCCGATCCACCTGGCGCACTGTTGCCTGGTCACCGATGGCGGCGGGGCCCTGGTCCTGATGTCGGCGGAGCGGGCGAAGGACCTGGGCGCGGCCGCGCCGCCCGTGTACGTACTGGGAGCCGGTGAGTCCAGTGAGTCCTCGGTGGTCTCGGGCCTGGCGAGCCTGACCTCCTCTCGCGCGATCGAGCGGGCCGGCGGTGCCGCACTGGGCCAGGCCCAGATCGCGCACAGCGACGTCGACCACCTGATGATCTACGACGCCTTCGCCCACGTGCCGTTGTACGGGCTCGAAGACCTCGGGTTCGTCGGTCGAGGAGAGGCCGCCGCCTTCGTCGCCGACCGCAACACCGCTCCGGGCGGCGCATTGCCGCTGAACACCAACGGCGGAGGGTTGTCCTACACGCACACCGGGATGTACGGCATGTTCGCCATCCAAGAGTCCGTCCGCCAGGTGCGCGGCACGGCTCCCGCCCAGGTCGAAGGGGTCGACGTCAGTGTGGCAGTGGGGGTCGGAGGCATGTTCATGTCCTCCGGCACCCTTGTCCTGGGCAGTGAGGCCACGCTCGGCTGACCGTGCTCGGGGAGAGGGGGTCTTCCCCTCTCCCCGCAGGAAGAACGAGCGCGACCGCCTCCGATCAGGAGGCGGTCGCGCTCGTATGGCTCGTCGTGGACGTGGCCGACGCCCCCGCGCCGGCCACGGAACCCGGTCAGGTCGACATCGCGCGCTCGCCCTCGGGCAGCAGCCGCACGAGGGCGGTACGAACGGCCTTGCAGACCACGACGCCGTCCTGGTTCAGACCGCGGTGCTCAAGGGTGACGATCCCTTGGCCCGGACGACTCGCGGAGAGTCGCTTGTGGCCGATCTCGGTCTCACAGTAGAGCGTGTCGCCGATGAAGACCGGGGCGGGAAAGGAGATCTCCTGAAAGCCCAGGTTGGCGATGGTGGTCTTCTGGGTCAGGTCGGGTACGCCGACACTACAGACGATGCTGAGCGTGAGAAGACTGTTGACCAGGCGCTGGCCGAACTCGGACTCGGCGGAGGCGACGGCGTCCAAGTGCAGGCTCTGGGTGTTCAGCGTCATGCTGCAGAACAGGACGTTGTCCGTTTCGGTGATCGTCCGTCCGGGCTCGTGTTTGAACACGTCTCCGGTGATCATTTCCTCGTAGTAACGGCCACGGCGGGTATGAACGGTCACGGAGTCTCCTTGGATCGAGAGGCGGACGCGAGAAGCGCGGCCTGGTGATGGGGATGGGCCACCTCGGCCAGTGCGTGGGCCCGTTCGGTGACCGAGCGGCCGCGCAACCAGGCCACGCCGTACTCGGTGACGACCGCGTCGGGTGTGTGGCGGGGGAGCGACACGATGTCGGTGCCGAGCCGGGGCACGATCCTGCTGCGACGGCCGTCAGGGGTCGTCGAGGGCAAGGCGATGAGCGAGAGACCTCCGGGGGAGCCGAAGCCGGATTCGACGAAGTCGGCACTGCCGCCGATACCGGAGACCTGTCGGTCACCGACGAGTTCGGCGTTGACCTGGCCGGCGAGATCGACCTCGACGGCGGAGTTCACCGTCACCAGACGCGGGATCCGCGCGAGTTCTCGCGGAGCGTGCGAGAACCTACTGTCCCGGAGCACGACCGCGGGGTTGTCGTGAGCGAACTCCATCAGCCGTCGGGTGCCCATGAGTTCCGCGGCGAGGACGGCCGGTCGGGGATCGGTGCTCCAGGGAGCGATCCCCGCGTCGAACAGCGGCACCATCGCGTCGTTGGCCATCCCGACGAAGCGGACGTCGCGTAGCCCGCTTTCGAGGAGGAAGGCGGTGAGGGCCTCGGGCACGGCGCCGATCCCCAGCTGGAGCGTCGGCCGCTCGGGCAGGAGCGTCAGGACGTGCTCGGCGACACGGTCGCTGACCGTGTCCCGGGTGGCGGCCGGGAACTCGCACATCGGTGTGTCGGCCTCGACGAGGTGGGTGATCGAGCCGACGTGCACCATCGAGTCGCCGTGGGTCCGGGGGAGGTCGGGATCGACTTCGGCCAGGACCAGGGCCGCGCGGTCGATCGCGTGCTTGACGTAACTGGCCGAAGGACCGAGGCTGCACCACCCGTTCCGGTCGGGGGGTGAAACGCGCACCAGAGCGACGGAGGTCTCCCAGAGGTCGAGGAGGTCCGGGACGGCCGAGGCGCGGGCGGGGACGTAGTCGACGTTGCCGGGACTCAGCGCGGCACGAGCGGGGCCGTAGGGGTGCCAGGTCACATACGGCAGGTGCCCGGCCGCCGAGGCTTCGAGGAACGGGTACGCGCCGAGCTGGAGGCCCGAACAAAGGCGCACCGACTTCAGCGTGTCCGCGAGCCCGCCGAGCGCGGTGAGCAGTGTCTCCGGTGTACCGCAACCGGGTGCCGCCACGATGGTGCTTCGAGGAGGAATGGCTTGGATCGCCGCTGACACGGAGACCGTCCGAGGTGGCTTCATCGCTCCTCCTGCTGTGTGCACGGGGCCGGACCGAGAATCCGAGCCGGAGTCCGAGGTCGCGGCCGGTGACAGAGGACGTTTCGGCACGTCCTGAGAGACCCTAGCCGCAAGACAAAAATGAAGCAAGTGCTTGATTGGGTATTGACCTTGGTGCTGTGACGTGGCTTACTTGCTATCTAGCGAGCGCTCGATTGGTGCTTGTCAGGCCCTTACGCGAGGGAGATCGACTCAGTGGGACTGTTAACACAACAAATCTTCAACGGGCTCGCGGTGGGGTCGATCTACGCTCTGTTCGCGATCGGCTTCGCTCTCATCCTGGCGCGTATGAAGATTCTGAACGTGGCGCACGGAACCTTCGCGACCTGGGGGGCACTGTCGGCCTTCTGGCTGGTCGTCCAGGGCGGGATGAACTTCTGGGTCGCGGCGGTGTCGGGCGTCGCGTTCGCGGGTCTTCTCGGTGTGCTGTCGGAGCTCTTGGCCTTCGGGCCCTTGCGCAAGCGCAACGCCGGAACGTTCGCTCCGATCATCGCCAGTATCGGCATCTGGATCGTGCTGCTCAACGTCGCGGAGGGGTTCATCGGCCCCACCACAAGGAGCTTCCCGATCGAAGCCGTCCCGTCGACTCCCTTGCGGATCGGTGGAATCGTCATGCTGCCGGCCCACATCCTGAGCATCACGGCGCTGATCCTCGTGGTCACGGCGGTCCACCTTCTGCTCAGCCGCTCGCGGTTCGGGGCGGCGGTGCGCGCGGTCTCGGTGGACAGCCGTTCGGCGGCGATCGTGGGTGTGAACCCACGGCGGACCCTTTTGGCCGTGGCCTTCATCGCGGCAGGAGTCGCCGGGCTCGCCGGCGTCCTGTCGGCGCTGGCCGACAACAACGTGTCGTTCGGCCTCGGAGAGGCCCTGCTACTGAAGGGCTTCGCCGCGGTCGTGGTGGGCGGTTACGGCGACATCCGTGGCGCGGCCGCGGTGGGGGTGGTGATCGGGGTCCTCGAGGTCCTCAGCTCTCAGTACATCTCCTCCGATTTCCGTGACGCCATCACCTTCGGCATCTTGCTGCTGGTTCTCGTGACCAGGCCCCAGGGACTGTTCAGCGAACGCCAGTTGGTCCGTGCCTGAGCGCGCCACCTCTCGAAAGGGTCATCTGTGAGTACGACCGCTTGGATCATCACACTCCAGTTCGCCGGGGTGAACGCGCTCTTCGCCCTGGGCGTGTACGCCTCCCTGTGGACCGGTGTCCTGAGCCTGGCTCCGATCTTCTTCGGCGCGGTGGGCGCCTTCACCTTCGGATACCTCGCCGCGACCTTGGGTCTGCCTCCGTTCCTCGGGTTGGTCCTCGGGATCGTCATCGGCGCCCTCCTGGGAGTGGTCACGGCCGGGATCGTCATTCGGCTCAGCAGCCACTATCTGGCGATGGCGACCATCGCGATGGTGCTCATCGGTCGGGTGTTGATCCTCAACCTCCCCGAATACACCGGCGGTGCCGCCGGCACCCTGATACCGGGTGACCTCGGCACGTGGCCGTGGTTGATCGGGGTTCTGGTCATCGCCGGGTTCGTGATGTCGCGACTGGCCGGTTCCCGATTCGGGTTCGCCGCCGACGCGGTCCGGGAGGATCCGGCGGTCGCGCAGACCCTGGGCGTCTCACCCCGGCACATCCAGTTGGTGGGCTTCATCCTCTCCGGTGCCTTCTCCGGGGCGGCCGGTGTGATGCAGGCGAGCTTCCTGCAGTACATCGGGCCGGACACCTTCTACACCCACCTCGGCTTCGTGACGCTGGCCGCCGTCGTCCTGGGAGGAGCGTTCCACTGGGCGGGTCCGATCGTCGGCGCCGTCGTGTTCACGGTCCTGCCCGAGTTGTTGCGCGACGTCATGGGTGACTACGACCGCGTGGTGACCGGTGTCCTCCTCGTCCTCATCATCATCTACATGCCGCGCGGTCTGGTCGACCTGCGTCGGTTCCGGTTGCTCCGCCGCCGCTCACGAGGCTCGGAGCCCTCCGGCGTCAGCGCGTCGCGTGAATCGGCGAACCAGGAGGTGCTCTCATGACCACGACTTCCCCCGGGGCTTCCGGGGCGGTCGCCCCCGCGGTCGAGATCGCGGGGGTGACCAAGACGTTCGGCGGTTTGACCGCGGTGTCGGACATCCACATCGAGGTCGCTCGACAGAGCATCTACGGCATCCTCGGTCCCAACGGCGCGGGTAAGACCACCGTGCTGAACATGATCAGCGGGTTCATCGCTCCCGACAGCGGATCGATCTCGGTCTTCGGCGACGAGGTGACACGGATGCCGCCGCATCGGATCGCGCGGCACGGAGTGGCACGGACCTACCAGAACATTCGCCTCTTCGGAGGCATGACGGTGCTGGAGACCGTGGTGGCCGGTGCCTATATGCGCCGCTCCTCCACCATCGGCGGGGCGCTCCTCCTCAGCCCAGGAGAGCGTCGCGAACGTAAGAGGGTCCGCGAGCGGGCCCAAGCCCTCCTCGAACAGGTCGGCGTGCGATCCGCTCACGACGAGCTCGCCGAAACGCTTTCCTACGGAGACCAACGTCGCGTGGAGATCGCCCGCGCGCTCGCGACCGAGCCGCAGGTGCTGCTACTGGACGAGCCGACGGCGGGAATGAACGACGCCGAGTCCAAGGAGATCGGGGAACTCCTGCTCCAGCTGCAGGCCTCCGGACTCACCTTGATCCTCATCGAGCACAACATGCGCCTCGTCGAGGAGTTCTGTGAATCGGTGTCGGTGATGAACTCCGGTGTGATGCTCGCGCAAGGCACCCCGAGCTGGTGCCTGGAGCAAGACGATGTGAAGGAGGCCTACTTTGGAAAGAGCTCCGATGCTGCGCGTATCGCGACTCTCCGCCGCGCACGGCGCGGTTCAAGCGGTTCGTGAAGTCGACCTGGACGTCCCCAAGGGTTCGCTGGTCGCGTTGATCGGCTCCAACGGCGTGGGCAAGACCACCACCATGAACAGCATCGCGGGGCTGCATCGCCCCGCGAGCGGCATCGTCGAACTCGGCGGCACCGACATCACCCGTTGGACGTGCCACAAAGTGGTGCGCGCGGGGGTGGCGCTGGTGGCCGAGGGACGCCGTATCGCGCCGCCGTTGACGGTGGAGGAGAACCTCGACCTGGCGGCCTACAGCAGACGCAGTAACAAAGCCGCCTTCCGTGCCCAGTACGAGCGAGTCCTCGACCTCTTCCCACGCCTGGCCGAGCGGCGCGGACAGTTGGCGGGGATGCTGAGCGGCGGCGAGCAGCAGATGCTCGCGGTCGGGCGCGCCTTGATGACCAACCCGGACGTACTGCTGCTCGACGAGCCGTCGATGGGTCTGGCGCCCTCGATCGTCGACGTGCTCTTCGAGACCATCACCACGCTGCACGAGACGGGCTCGACGATCCTTCTCGTGGAGCAGAACGCCGAACTCGCGCTCGCGGTCAGCGACCACGTGTACGTGATGCAACGAGGACGGATCGTCGCCTCCGGCGAACCGGAGGAGATCCGTGGACGTGACGAGGTCATGACCGCTCTGTTCGGATGAGCGGTCTTGTTCCCGGTCATCGATTCGGCCGACGGAGAGCGTCGGCCGTCAATGTTGAGGAGTTCCATGAGCCAGATCAGTCTTGACGGTCAGGTCGCCATCGTCACCGGTGCCGGTGGCGGCCTGGGTCGCGCGCACGCGTTGCTGTTGGCCGAACGCGGCGCCCGGGTCGTGGTCAACGACGTCAGTGGGCCGAGCGACGAGGCGGGCGCCGTGTCGCCCGCGCAGCGGGTCGTCGACCAGATCCGGGCGGCGGGGGGTACCGCCGTGGCCGAGAACACGGACGTGAGCACGAAGGAGAGCGCGGCCCGCATCGTCGACTTCGCGACCTCGACCTACGGACGGCTCGACATCCTCGTCAACAACGCGGGCATCCTGCGCGACCGTTCCTTCGCCAAGATCTCCAGCGAGGAGGTCGATGCCGTCCTGAACGTGCACCTGGGCGGAACGCTGTGGATGTCGAAGGCGGCCTGGCCCGTGATGACCGAGCAGAAGGGCGGACGCATCATCAACACCACGTCGGCCGCGGGCCTGTTCGGCAACTTCGGTCAGGCCAACTACGCGGCGGCCAAGGCCGCCATCATCGGCCTCACCAAGACCCTCGCGATCGAGGGCGCTCGCTCCGGCGTGTCGGTCAACGCGATCGAGCCGGGGGCCCGGACCCGGATGACGGAGAACCTGCTCGGTGACCTCGCCGACAGCTTGGACCCCTCACTGGTCGCGCCGTTGGTCCTATGGCTCAGCGCACCCGAGTGCACGGCCACGGGGGAGGTCTACAACGTGGGCGGTGGCCGGGTGGCCCGGGTGCTGGTCGCCCAGACCCCGGGTCTGTTCGAACGCGACCTGACGGCCGAACGTATTCGGGACGCCTGGGACGACATCAACGACCCCGCCGAGACGATGGTGTTGACGGACTTCCAGCAGGAGCTCACCGTGCTCACCGAGATGCTGCGGGGCTGATCCCGGCGAGCGCGGAGCCGGGGCGGCGTGGCCGCCCCTATAGTAAATCAAGCACTTGCTTGATAGTGTGGAGTGGCCCCGGTACCGACGCCGAAGGCCACGGTGGACATTCGACGAAGAGCCCAGCGGTGGGCACTGGCTGAACCTGGAGGCGGCTCGTGTCAGATCTACGTGACCCCGACCATGCCCTCATCGCGAGGACGATCAGGGAGAGGTTGACCGAGTTCGACGACGATTACTGGCTGGCCTGCGATCGCGACCACCGATTCCCCTGGGAGTTCTTCAACGCGATGGCCGCCGACGGGTGGGTCGGTATCGCCGTGCCGGAAGAGTACGGAGGCGGCGGGCAAGGAGTCACCGAGGCGGCGATCCTCATGCGGGAGGTCGCCGCCTCAGGGGCGGCCATGAACGGCTGCACCGCCTTGCACATGAACGTCTTCGGACTGCAGCCGGTGATCAAGTACGGCAATGACCGGCTCAAGGAGACGTTCCTGCCCCGGGCCGCGGC
>CALGOD010000482.1 GCA_937957845.1 uncultured Nocardiopsis sp. | reverse complement strand
CAGCGTGCGCACGACGTGGGTGTTGTGCACGATCTGCTTGCGCACGTAGATCGGGGCGCCGTACTGCTCCAGGGCCTTCTCGACGGTGATGACATCGCGGTCGACACCGGCGCAGTAACCCCGAGGATTGGCGAGGAGCACACGCCTTTGGTTCGTGGCAGTCGTCATCGCAGACATGAATTCATCCTAGGTGGGCTGGAGGGGTGAGCGGCGCAGGCTGTGGGGGATGGCACGATCACGAGCGTATCGGCGCCGTTTCGTGTCCGAAGGTGACGTTATCGCGACGGGGCGTCCCCAGTTGGGCTTCGAAGTGGCGAAATCGTTCACTTATCTCCTGCTCATGGTGTTCATCCCTCATCTATCCTGGTTCACCATCGCATCTGTTACGGGCGATGTCACAGGCGGTCCGCCCTCAACTCGGCTCTGCTGGTTGGCTGGTCGCGTACCGCTCACCCAACACGCCGAGAGCATCAGGAGCCCCCGTCCTATGTCGAACCCGACACTCGCCACGAAGTTGGTAGCCCTGGTCAAGGGCATCTTCGGGCGTAAGGCCGCACCCGAGGCCGACACAGCGGCCGAGGACAAGGCCGTGACCACCACGGCCCCCGTGGTGGAGGAGACCTCGACCGAGACCGTGGCCACCACGGCCCCCGCCGAGGAGAAGGCCGAGAAGGTCGAGAAGGCCGAGCCCCAGGTGGCCGAGGCCACCGAGCCCGTCAGCGCCGAGCCCGCCGCCGACGAGTCCGTGGTCACCGAGAAGGCCGCGGAGGCGAAGGCCCCCACCGGGAAGGTCGAGGAGAAGGTCGAGGAGAAGACCGAGGCCGCGAAGAAGACCGAGGAGGCCGGGTCCCCCACCGAGGGGAAGGTCGAGGAGAAGGCCGCGGCCGGCCAGGAACCCCGGACCGAGCCGGCCACCCCGGCCACCGCCGAGCTGAACGAGGACGCCCCGGCCATCGCCGAGGAGCTGGAGGTCGCGGAGGCGCACACCAAGGTCGCCAGCGACGAGGTCCTGGAGAAGGTCCGCAAGGACGCCGCCCCCTCCGCGGAGGAACTCGCCGTGCCCACCTACGACGAGCTCACCCTGCCCTCCATCCGCGCCCGTCTACGCAAGCTCACCATCGACCAGGTCCGTGACCTGCGCGCCTACGAGGTCGCCCACCAGAGCCGTCCCGAGTTCATCAGGATGTACGACAACCGCATCGCCAAGCTGGAGAGCGCAGAGTAGAAGGCGTGTCAGGACTCCTGACTGTCGGTCGGGCGCACATCGGGCGCACACGGGGAGCGGAGGCCATCGACTGCGGACCAAGCACGGTCGATGGCTTCCCGAGCCCGTTCCTCGTTCTTCGGCATCATGTGCGCGTAGGTCCGCAGGGTGAACCCGGGGTCGTGGTGCCCGAGGAAGTCAGCCAGCGCCCGGACGCTCACCCCTGAGTCCAGCATCACACTGGCGTAGTGGTGGCGCAGTTGGTGGAAGCCCTTGTCGTGGGCCGCCTGGATGCGCTCACCGGCAGGAGGCGCGGGCAGGACGCCAGCAGCCACCAGGGCCGGTTTCCACAGATAGGCGTTGACGTAGGTCGCGTTCAGCGCCTTCCTCTCCCGGCTGGTGAAGATCAGGCTGACAGTCACCGGCTTGCCCCCGAAGTGCTTCCAGGGGAGCGTCACCGCCACGGGCGGGAAGCGCTCCATGTGAGCGGCCAGAGCGGACAGCACGTGGCCGGGGAGGGGAACCTCTCGCTCCTTGCCGCCCTTGGGAGGAGCGAACACCGGCTTCCCCGCCATGAGCTTCACCTGTCGCCGGACGTGCAGCGTGTGCTTCGAGGCGGACAGGTCATCGACGGCCAGGCCCAGGACTTCACCCTGCCGCAGGCCGCATCCCGCACCGGGGACCACCAGGGCCTGATAGCGAGCGGGCAGGGCGGACCGGATCCCCGAGACGAGTTCGACCGACCACGGGATCACCTTCCGACGAGTCACTGACGGAGGCTTGACTGAGCCAGCGCGGCACGGGTTGCGGGCGATGAGTTCGTCGTCCACGGCGGCCTGGAAGACCATCGACAGGTTGTCGAAGACGGTCCGCACGGTCTGGTCGCCGAGTTCGGCCGAGCGGCCCTTGATCCATTCCTGGATCATCGACGGCCGGATGGCGCGGAGCTGGCTGCCCCCGAGGAACGGGTACACGTGCTTGCGAAAGCGGCGCTCCAGGTCGTGGCGGCTGGACTCCTCCACGGAAGCGTTCTTGACCACGTCTTCCGCGAACTCCTTGAGGGTGATCTGTCCGGCGCTGGGATCGACGTAGAGACCCCGCGCAAGCTCCCCCTCCACCTTCTTGAGGTGGCGTTCGGCTTCGGGCTTGGTCCTGAACTTCGTGGACTTCTGCTGTCCGTTGCTGTCTCGGTAGCGAGCGGCCCAGCGCTTGCCCCGCCCGTAGGCGGCGGACTTCTCACGTCGAAGCGAGCCGTCCGGGAGCTTGACGGTCTTG
>CALGOD010000481.1 GCA_937957845.1 uncultured Nocardiopsis sp. | reverse complement strand
ACACCCCGGGCTCGAAGGTGAAGGCCTTGCAGACGTGGATGGTGTTCACGGTGTGCGTGGAGGCTCTGTGGTAGCACGTGACAGGCGAGGGTGGACGAGCGCACCGGCACCTGGAGCCACTGGCCGCCCGTACCCGCTTCCTCACCCTGTCCGAGCCCTTCCGCCATCCGGGAACCGAGGCCTGGATGGCGTGGTGGGGGACAGAGAAACTCAAGCACGTGTTCGGTCACAAAAGCACCTGGGTCGAGCTTCTGCGCCGGGTGCGTGAGGCACGGGACGTGTGGCGAGAACACCTGGACCGGCACCAGTCACTTCCGCTGTTCGACCATGCCTCACCCACCGCGGTGGAGGAGGAGGTCGGATGGTTGGCCTTCCAGGAGTCTCCATCCGGGCGGTCTCGTTACTCGGGTGGGCCGCTCGCCCTGTCCGGACCGATCTTGAAAGACTCCGGCGAAGAGCAGAAGACATGGCCACCCGTACCGACCTCCGCTGACCGGGCGGTTCTCGGTGAGGTCGTGGAGCGGCACCTGCTGCCGCGTTTCGCGGTGATCGCGACGTGGTCGGCGGTGCTGGGGCTGTACCGGCATCCCAGGCACAAGGGCGCTCTGGGCATGTACGGGCTCCTGGCAGGAGCTCTGCTGGCAGCGCTGGCCCTGGTGGGATCTGCGCTTTTCATCGAACGGGTGCCCATCAGCGCCGCCCTGTACGGAATCGGTTTCTTCTACTGCCTCGTCGGAGTCGGGACGCTGTTCCTGGGACGGATGTGGGCGATGCCGTTGTTGCTGCGCCTGCCCGCGGCCGGGGCGGTCGGCCTTATCGTGTTGGTGGCGTTCCATCCCAGCTGGTGGCAGAACGTGACGCTGGGTTGGTGGCTGCCAATGCTTCTGGGGGGAGCGGCCTTCGGTTACCTGGTCGTTGAGGCCCGTAACCACAACACCGGGAGCGTCACCCGCGGACCGGGCGCGCCCTTGGTATTGGCCGGGCGGGCGCTGGCCGTGGCCGCTACTGGACTGGTGCACTCCCTGTTCGTGGCGGTGGTCGGGATGGTCGTCGTCACGACCGTCTTCGGAGAGGAGGGATCCGTTC
This sequence comes from uncultured Nocardiopsis sp., assembly GCA_937957845.1. Taxonomy (GTDB): domain Bacteria; phylum Actinomycetota; class Actinomycetes; order Streptosporangiales; family Streptosporangiaceae; genus Nocardiopsis. The sequence goes on along the minus strand of CALGOD010000481.1, from coordinate 1,253 downwards.
TCCGCAAGGTGTGGGAGGGGACGTCGGAGCAGGGAAATCCGGTGGCGATCCTGCTCGCCTCCGCCTTCTGGTGCCTGGCGGCGGGTGTCTTCTCCCAAATCCTGTGGGACGACCAGCCCATCACCGCGCCGTTGTCCCACCGACGTTGGCGTGAAAGGTAGGGCGTCACACCCATGGCATGGACCGACTTCCAACTGACCGTGATCACACCGTTGTTCAACGACGACGACCCTTCCGTCGGGCTGAGGGTCGCCTCGATACGAGGTGCGATGCGCTTCTGGTTCCGTGCCCTGGCCGGAACGGTGTACGGCTCCAACGTGCCCGCGTTGGCCCGCGCGGAACAGAAGGTGTTCGGGAGTACCGAAAGAGCCGCCCCAGTGCGCTTGCGGTTGGTGAACCAGCCGACCTCTCGTCACATGATCAAGGCGGGCGCGTCCGCGCCCTTCCTCAAAAGCGACCCCGCCAAGGACGGGGGACCCGGAAAATGGGTCGCCTATCTCCTTGGGCAGGGACTCACCACCTACGACAGGCGGACACGTGGCTTCGTCACGACCCGTCCGTACACCAGCCCAGGACACCGGTTCACTTTGAAGATCGCCTTCAGCGAGGACCCGGCGATCGATTCACTCACCCTGGCTTCGCTGTGGACCGCCTGTACCTACGGAGGGTTCGGCGCCCGCACCCGCAAGGGTTTCGGCAACGTGCGGCTGACATACAAGGACGGCCACTTGCCGGAGGGCCCGTGGCGGGAACACTCACCCGACACTCCTGGGTTCGATCACTACCAAGGGTTGAAGCACCTGCCGGTGGACGGACCACTGATGGCCTGCGCGACCCTGCTCCGGGGACTGGAACCTCCCCCGGAGAACACCAACGGGCTGAAGACCGCCCCGCAACCCACCTTGGGCGCGGAGAACACCAGCGCCGCCCTCTCCGCATTCGCTGATGACACCTGGGATGCGGTGGCCGCCGAAACCGGAGAACGGTACCGGGGATTCCGCGCCAGTGTTCCGCATCGGTCTCCGAACCCGGGTTACAAGCCGCCCATCAAAACACCCGAGTACGAGGAGGTCGTCCACGGACGCGGGAAACAATTTCCCCTGGGGGCTTTGGGGCTTCCGGTGAATTACAAGGGCGGTGCGAAAGTGACCGCTTACAGGGAGGGCGACGAGTTGCGCCGCGCCTCCCCCTTGTGGTTCCGGTTCGTCGAAGACGAGGAGCAGGGTGAATGGAGACTGTTCTCCTCCGCATTC
>CALGOD010000480.1 GCA_937957845.1 uncultured Nocardiopsis sp. | reverse complement strand
CAGGAATGGCATCACCGTTATTGGTACTCGCGAGGGGCCATGATCTTCGGCGGTACCTCGGAGATCCAGCGCAACATCATCAGCGAGCGAGTGCTCGGACTACCGAAGGAGCCCCGACCGTCATGACTGCGACCTTGGACATGGACCGTCGTCAGCTCGAAGAGGTCACCGCCGATCTTCTGGGGCACTACAGCGGGTTGGACCATCTACGTGCCCGGCTCGACGCCGGCGAGGCGCACAGCCCGCAGCTGTGGAAGCGGTTCGCCGAGACGGGTCTCGTCTCCGCATTGGTCGAGGAGGAACGTGGTGGGGCCGGGCTCACCCCCCAGCACCTGCCGGGAGTCTTGCACGCGATGGGGTACCACGCGGTCCCCGAACCTTTCCTGGAGACCGCGGTGCTGGGTGCGACGGTGCTCGGAGCCTTCCCCGACCATCCCGAATCGTCCGCCCGGCTCGAAGCGCTGGCGGAGGGTGAGTTGATCCTCGGGGTCCGGTCGAGCCACCTCGACCCCTATGTGGCCTTCGGCGCGAACGCTGCTCTGGTGCTCGACGTCACCCCCGAGGGGCGGGTGACGGTGTACCGGCCCGAGGAACTGGACATCGAAGAGCTCAACGCCGTGGACCCTTTGCGGCCGGTGACCCGGGTGACGCCTCGGGGCCCGGGTGAGGTGCTCGGCACCTCCTCCGAAACCGCGGCGCTGGTGAGCACTCTGGCGGTGGCCGGCGCGGCGTGTCAGTTGGCGGGTGCGGCACGCCGACTCGTGGACCTCACCGTCGAATACGTCAACGTGCGACACCAGTTCGGCCGCCCGGTCGGCTCCTTCCAGGCGGTCAAGCACAAGATCGCCGACGTGGCGGTCGGCGTCGACATGGCCGAGGCCGCCGCGGCGAGCGCACTCGGCGACCTCGATCAGGAAGGTGCCGCTCGCAGGGCGGCAGTGGCCAAAGCGTACGCTGGTCAGGCCGCGGATCACGCGAATGTGGAGGCGCTCCAGCTGCACGGTGGCACGGGCTTCACGTGGGAGTACCACCTCCATTTCTGGCTGAAGCGGGTGATGAGTCTGAGCGCCGCTTATGGAACCACGACGACCCATCGCCGTGCGCTCGCCCAAAGCCTGCTGACCCACATGAGCAAGGAGGATCGAGGATGAGCGAACTCGGCTTCTGGCGGCTCGCGGCCGCAGACCCCGACGCCTGTGCCGTGGTCGAACCCGACGGCTCACGCGTCTCACGAGGGCGACTCCTTGCACAGGCGAACGCGATGGCACGGCTGCTACGGGAGCAGGGACTCGAGCGCGGCGATCGGGTCGTCGGCGTGGCCGCCAACGAGGCGGCGAACCTGGCCCTGGTGTTGGCCTGTCAACAGAGCGGCGCCTACTACGTTCCCATCAACACCGCGCTGACCACCACGGAGGTGGCGCACATCCTGGCCGACGCCGAGCCGGTGGTGGTGATCGCTTCGGTGGCCTACACCGAGATGCTCGCCGCGGCGGCCGAAGAGGTCGGTTTCCCCGTCGAGCGGCGGTTCGCGCTCGGTGAGGCGGAGGGCTTTCGGGATCTTCTCACCGAGAGCGCGGGGTGTCCCTCCGGGCCGCTCGAAAATCGCACTCCCGGTTCCTACCTGGGATACACCTCGGGTACGACCGGCCGCCCCAAGGGTGTGTACCGGCCACTGGCCGAAGGCGACCCCGACGACGTCTTCGCCGCCGGAGCGCAGTGGCAACTCGGGATGTTCGACATCACGCCGTTGAACGAGGGCAAGCACCTGGTCACCTCGCCCTTGAGTCATACGGCCGTCAGCGGTCTGGCCGTCACCTCCCTCCACTTCGGGCACGCCGTCGTCCTGATGGAGCGTTTCGACGCCGAGCTGGTTCTGCGCCTCATCGACCAGGAACGGATCACCACCACCCATATGGTGCCGACCCAACTGCACCGGCTCCTTCGGCTGCCCGCCGAGGTCCGGTCCCGTTACGACGTCGGTTCCATGCGCAACCTGATCCATGGCGCGGGTCCCTGCCCGGAAGAGACCAAGCGGGAGATCATCGACTGGTTCGGTGAGGTGGTCTGGGAGTACTACGGAGCCACCGAGGCGGCCGGCACCGTGATCTCCGCACCGGAGTGGCTCCAGCGCCCGGGAAGCGTGGGACGTCCACAGCCGGGCGCGGAGGTCATGATCCTCGGATCCGACGGTCAGGAGCTGCCGACGGGTGAGAGCGGCAGGGTCTACCTGCGGATGGGCACGCGTGCGTTCGAGTGCAGCGGCGACCCGAACAAGACCCGGGCCTCACGGGTCGGCGAC
>CALGOD010000479.1 GCA_937957845.1 uncultured Nocardiopsis sp. | reverse complement strand
CAGGTTCGTATGCTGTCCTCGTTCAAGAATTCGACAACAGCCAGGCTGCTTGAATGATCTATTACCGACTCTCGGTCGTAGACGATCTGCTCCCATCCTTCTGGGACTTCCTTGAGGAGGGAGGAGCCAAATTCTTTGAGGATTTCCTGCTGCTGAGCATGGTTCAGGTGTCCGCGTTTAAAAAATTTGCTTACCAATTCAATATGTCCTTTTTTATTTTTTGCGGAGGAGAAGAGCTTGGACCTGCGGATCGCTGCTCGTCCGGTCGAGGGTGCGCTCGTGAACGGGGGTGTCGGCCGCAGGGCCGGAGAGGGCCTCAGGAGGAAGCAGAGGACCTTCATCGTCTTCGCGGCGGCCATCTCCGTCCCCGTCATCACGCGGATTCGAGGTGCCGTCAGTCCCGGCTCGAAGGCGTGGAACCCTCGTTCGGGGAAGGGGTGTCTCCGCTGGGGTGGACGGCTCCTTCGTTTCGCGGGCGGGTGCGCAGAACCTGACTGGGGAACGGGAGTTCATGCCGGCGTGTTCACAGAGAGTCCCATGGGCCTGTGACGTTCCCAAGGGGCCGTACGCTTCCCGGCGAAGACTCGCCGTTCCCGCGAACACGGGGCTGCTCCAGGTAGGGGCAAGGTCAGGTGGACAGAGACCGGGCGCTCTTTCCCTGAGGGGTGGCGCACCCCGCTTCCGGTCGTGTTCGGCGCGTCCCCGCGTCGGTCCTCCCCAGAGGCCGCTCGCACGCGCTACACTCGGAGCCATGCGAAACTCCTGCACCCCGGTTCAGTGGTGGCGCCGCTTCTAGGCGGTGCTCCGATTTCGCATACCCGTGCAGCGACCGCCCCGGACCGGCGGTCGTTTCCTGTTTTCACGGCCCCGGCCGGCGTAGCCCATACCGAACGCCAAAGGACCGGCCGTGAACTCCAGCGACGTACAGACCACCACCTACCGCACCCGGTGCGGCGTCACCGTCCACCGCACCGCCTCTCCCTGTGACCCCGAGGTCCTCAGTGACCTCGTCGCATCGGTCGAGTACCACCGGGGCGGAGTCCTCTCCTCGGGCATGGAGTATCCGGGCCGCTACGACCGCTGGCACCTGGGCTACGTCGACCCCTGCCTGGAGATCACCACGCGCGGGCGCCGCGTCACCGCCACCGCGCTCAACGAGCGCGGGCGGGTCCTGCTGCCCGTCCTGGCCGAGGCCCTGTACTCGGCCGGTGTGCCCGACCCCGACAGCACGCCGGCCGACATCGAGGGCGGCAGTGTCGCCGTCACCGTCCCCGAACCCGACCCGGGCGAGTTCTTCACCGAGGAGGAGCGCAGCCGCCGCCCCAGCGTCTTCACCGCCCTGCGCGCCGTGATGGCGGCCCTGCACAGCCCCGAGGACGCCAACCTGGGCCTGTACGGCGCCTTCGGCTACGACCTGGCCTTCCAGTTCGAACCCATCGAGCAGCACATCGACCGCGACCCCGAAGACCGGGACCTGGTCCTGCACCTGCCCGACGCGATCATCGTGCGCGACCGCAAACGTGAGACGTGCGTGCGCTACACCTACGACTTCACCGTCCCGGCCGCGGGCACGCGCGCCGAGGCCACCACCCGCGGGTTGCCGCGCCGGACCGAGCCCACCCCGCCCGTGGTCGCCACCGAGGTGCCCGAGGGCCCCGAACCCGGCTCCTACGCCCGGATCGTGGCCGAGGCCAAGGAGAAGTTCCGCCGCGGCGACCTGTTCGAGGTCGTGCCGGGACACCGTCTCTTCGCGCGTTGCTCCTCACCCGCCCGTTTCTACGAACGGCTGCGCGAGCGCAACCCCGCCCCCTACGAGTTCTTCCTCAACCTCGGCGAGGGCGAGTACCTG
>CALGOD010000478.1 GCA_937957845.1 uncultured Nocardiopsis sp. | reverse complement strand
CGACCACCGAGATCTACACTCTTTCCCTACACGACGCTCTTCCGATCTCCATCGACCGTCTGCGCAGTGCCCGTGTCCGGCGCGAGTCCTACGTCGGTGACTGGCTCCCCGAGCCGGTCACCGAGCTTCCCGGGGGTGCCGAGCACGCCGAACTGGCGGACTCGGTCGAGTTCGCGCTCATGGTGGTCCTGGAGACGCTCAGCCCACTGGAGCGCGCGGTGTTCGTGCTACGGGAGGCGTTCCAGATGCCCTATGCCGAGATCGCCGAGGTCATCGGCCGGGGGGAGGCCGCCACCCGACAGCTCGCCCGGCGGGCCCGGGAGCACGTCCGGAGTAGGCGCCCGCGTTTCGAGGCCGACCGGGCCTTCCGGCGGAGGATGACCGAGCGTTTCCTCCAGGCCTGTCTGGAGGGCGACATGGACGGACTGACCGCTCTGCTCACCGACGACGTCACCCTGGTCAGTGACAGTGGGGGCAAGGCCCGGGCTCCCTTGCGGGTCCTCAGCGGCGCGGACAAGGTCGGTCGCTTCCTGACCGCACTGACACAGCCCCGCAACACCGAGAGGTTCCTGCGCTCGGCGGGCTTGGAGGAGGACGCGACGGAGCGGCTGTGGGTGGGGGTGGGCGAGGTCAACGGCGGCCCTGCCGTGATCATCTCCGTCGAGGGGCGGACGGCGGCCATGGTGGTCCTGGACGTCGTCGACGACCGCGTCCGGCACGTGTACCTCTTGGTCAACCCCGACAAGATGTCACGTCTGCGAGCACCGGAACCGTCCTAGGAGCATGGACATCACTGTTGTGGGCGGTGGCCTCGCCGGACTGACCGCGGCCATCGCCGGCGCCGAGAGGGGCGCACGTGTCACCATGTGGGAGGCACACCGGAGTTTGGGCGGGCGAGCCCGTGCCACCGCGCCTCCGTACGTCGCCAACGAGGGACCCCACGTGCTGTACTCCGACGGGTTCGCGTTCGACTGGCTGGCCGAACGCGATCTGCTCCCTCCCCATGTGGGCTTTCCCCTGCGGGCCCTGACCGGGGTGCGGGTGCGGTATCGGGGACGACCGGCCCTGATGCCGTCCGCCCTGCTCAGGGCCGCCTCACGGCGCCGGCTGCGCGCGCCGCACGACCGGGACTTCGGATCGTGGGGACGCGAGGCCCTCGGGGAGGAGGCCGCCAAGGTGGCCGCGAACATGATGGGCGTGGTCCTGTTCGACTCCGACCCCTCGCGTCTGTCGGCCGCCTTCGTCTGGGAGAGGTTCCTGCGTGTGACCACTCCGGGCAGGCCCTCGGTCAGGTACGTGGTCGGCGGTTGGACCTCCCTGGTGGAGCGGATGGCCGCGCGGGCCCGCGCCATGGGGGTGCGGATCGAGACCGGGGCCCGGCTGACCGAGGTACCCGCCACGCCGACCGTCATCGCGACCTCCCTGACGGCGGCCCGCGCGCTGCTGGGCGAGGACTCTTTGACCTGGGAGAGCGGGCACACCCTGTTGACCGACCTGGGCCTGCGCAGGGGCAGGGACCCGTTCCTGGTCTTCGACGCCGACGAGTGCGGTTTCCTTGAGCGCTACTCGCTGGTGGACCGCACCCTCGCGCCCGAGGGGGAGGACCTGGTGCAGGCACAGATGCCGGTTCGGCCGGGCGAGTCCCGGGCCCGGGTCACCGAGCGTCTGGAACGGTTCTTGGATCTGTCCCTGCCGGACTGGCGCAAGCGTGTGAGGTGGCGGCGCGACCAGGTGGCACGGGGACGCACCGGTGCGCTCGACCTGCCCGGGCTCAGCTGGCGGGACCGCCCGGCGGTGGACCGTGGTGACGGCGTCTACCTGGCCGGCGACTCGGTGGCGGCTCCCGGTCTGCTAGGCGAGGTGTCGTTCCGTAGCGCGGTGGCCGCCGTCGAGATGGCCGTGAGCGGGCACACGATCGGAATCGCGTAGGGAGGCCGGAGGGGCAGGGCCACCTGCCCCTCTCCGAACGTGCGTGCTCAGGCCGGCACGTGGGAGACCGCCTCCACGTTGTTGCCGTCGGGGTCGCGCACGAACGCGCCGTAGTAGTGCGCGT
>CALGOD010000477.1 GCA_937957845.1 uncultured Nocardiopsis sp. | reverse complement strand
TGGGGTCAGGGGTGGTCGATGGGGGTCAGAACGCGGGAGAGCAGGGCGGCCAGGTGGGTGCGTTCTTGGGGGGTGAGGGGGGACAGGACGGCTGCTTCGCGGTCCAGTTGGGCGGTGAAGAGGGTGTCGGCCAGGGTTTGTCCGCGTTCGGTCAGGCGGACGTGGACTTCGCGGCGGTCGCGTTGGGCGGGGGTGCGGGTGATCAGGCCTGCGGCTTGGAGGCGGGTGAGGCGTTTGGTGGTGGCGGCGCCGGAGGAGATGGTCTCGCGGGTGAGTTGGCGGGGGCGTAGTCCGTGGGGGGAGCGGCGTAGGGCGGCGAGGATCTCGAATTCGGGGCGGGTGACCTCGGCGTCGGTGAGGGCCTGTTCGGTGATGTTGTTCATCAGTGCGGCCAGGCGTAGGACGCGGCCCATGGCGGCCATGCTGGTCAGGTCCAGGTCGGGGTGCAGGTGTGACCAGTTGTCGAGGAAGCGTGAGACGGCGTCGCCCATGGTGGTCCTTTGTCGGTGTGTGGTGGGGGAGGTCTCGGCTGGTGGGTGTTGATTCGCCGGGGGAACACCCTACAATAGTTTACTTGTGAAATACTTTTCTTGGTCGTTGTGGCGTCGGGTGTTCCTGGACCCCTTGGCTCCCCGGCCCGTGTACGGCAACGTCGTCGTCACGGCGGTGCGCGCCGGGTCGTGTGTGGCGTTGGTGTTGCTGGTGTTGCACGCCATCGGGCGCACCGACCTGGCCCCCTACGCGGCCATGGGCTGTTTCACCGCGTTGTACGCGCGCGATGACACCTATGCCCGCCGTGCCCGGCTTTTGGCGGTGGTCGCGGTCGTTTTGACCTTGGCGGTGGCCTTGGGGGGTCTGGCCTCGGCTGTGGTGGGTCATCCGCCGGCCGCCATCGCGGTGGTGGCGGTGGTGGCCTCCGGCGCCAAGTACCTCTCCGACGCTTTGTCCTTCGGTGCTCCGGCGGGGTTGATGTTCGGTTTCGCCGCGGGTGTGGCCGCCTACGCCCCCCAGACCCTGGCCGATGTGCCCGAGGAGGTCGCCGTCGCCGCGTTGGCCGGTGCCCTGTGCTGGGTGGCGGCCATGGTGGGTGTGCTGGTGCATCCCACCGCCCCTGAGCGTTTGGTCGTGGCGCGGGCCCTGCGGGCGGTGGCCCGCCACCTGCGTGAGCCCGACCCCGCCGCCCTGGCCGCGGCCGAGACGGCCGTGCACCATGCCTGGCGTGTGCTGGGGGGTGTGCGTCGGCGCCGCGAGGCCCATCAGGGGTTGGAGGTCCTGCTCGCCCGCGCCGAGGGGCTGCTCGCCGGCACCGGGGGACGTGTGGGGGACGGGCGTGCCGCGGCCGAGTTGGGGGAGGTGGCCCGCCGGTTGCGGCGTGAACGCACTGTGGACCCTTTGGTGGGCGAGCGGGAACACGCCGTGTTGGCGGCGTATGTGGAGCGTGTGCGTGGCCGGTGTGGCAGCTCGCCCGGGGTGGGCGGGCGTTTGCGCGGGGCGCTGCGCCGGCCCTCTCCCACTCCGGTGACGATGGTGCGTATCGCCCTGGCCTGTGTGGCGGCGGGGGTGCTGGCCTGGGTGTTGGGCATCGGGCACGGTTACTGGGCGGCCGTGTCGGCGGCCGCGGTGTTGCAGGCGGTCAACGTCACCACCACCTGGCATCGGACCCTGCAGCGTGCGTTGGGCACGGTCGTGGGTGTGCTGGTGGCGGTGGTGTTGTTCTCCTTCGACTACTCGCCGTTGGGGATCATCGCTTTGGTGGTGGTGTGCCAGATGGGCGCGGAGTTGGTGGTGGGCACCAACTACTCCTACGCCATGGTGTTCGTCACCCCGCTCACGGTGGCGTTGTCCAGTTTGAACAACCCCGGCGTGGGAGGGTATGCGCTGGCCGCGGAGCGGTTGGGGGCGACCGTGTTGGGCGCCGTGGTGGGTGTGGTGGTGTGCGTGGTGGTGTCCAACCGTCGTGCCGGTCGGCATCTGCGTCAGGCGTTGGACGCGTGTGAGCGGGTCTGTGACCAGGTGGAGGCCGAGGGTGGTTACTCCGCGGCACGTCACCGGTTGGCGCACCGCCTGGTGGAGGTGGAGCGGGCCCACGCCCTGGCTTTGGGGGAGCCGTGGGTGGCCAGACCGGGGGTGGAGGAGGTGGAGCGGGTGCGGCGGCGTGCGCGTGCGTTGTTGGACCGCTCCCGGCCGGGGGGGGAGGAGCGGGTCACCGCCGCCTGACCCTCCGGGACGGCGGGCGCGCGCCCCTTGGGGGTCAGGGGTCGCGGGTGGGCAGGGGGATGCGTTGTAGGTCGTGGGCCAGGGTGATGGGTCCGGTGAACTCGGCGGCGGCCTGCTCGACGAAGAGCGTGTCGTCCTGTGGTTCGTAGCGTTCGGACAGGTGGGTGAGGACCAGGGTGCGCGCTTTGGCGCGTGCGGCGATGCGTCCGGCCTGGCGTGCGCTCAGGTGGCCGTGGGCGCGGGCCAGGTGTTCTTCGGAGTCCAGGTAGGTCGACTCGATGATGAGCATGTCGGCGTCTTGTGCCAGTTCTACCGCCTGGTCGCACTCGGCGGTGTCCATGACGAAGGCCAGGACCTGGCCGCGGCGGGGGCGGGCGCAGTCGGCCAGGTCCACTCGCCGCCCGTCGGGGGTGGTGATGCTGCCTTGGCGTTGGAGGAGGCCGATGAGGGGACCGTGCACTCCGTGGGCGGCCAGGCGGTCGGGGAGCATCCGCCACCGGTCGGGTTCGGCCAGGCGGTAGCCGTAGGTGGGGATGGAGTGGCGTAGCGGCAGCGCGGTGATGCGCAGGTCCGACTCCCCCAGCAGGCAGGTTCCGGTGCCGTGGACCGGTTGGGGTGAGATCACGTCGGTGTCGTGGAAGGCGGTGGCGTGGCGCAGCCTTTGCCAGTACCGCTCGCCTTGGGCGGGGTAGGCCACGCGTACGGTGTGGGGGACCTGGTCGCGGGCGATGCGTTGGATGGTCCCGGGCAGTCCCAGGCAGTGGTCGCCGTGGAAGTGGGTCACGCAGATGCGGGTGATGTCGGTGGCGGCGAGTTTGGCCAGTCGCATCTGGCGTTGGGTGCCCTCGCCGGGGTCGAACAGGATGCCGTGGGTGTCCCAGCGTAGGAAGTAGCCGTTGTGGTTGCGGTGGCGGGTGGGCACGGCGCTGGAGGTGCCGAGGACGACCAGTTCGCGTAGGGACATGAGGGCGATCCTGTCACAGTGCCGCCCGGGTGGTGGTCCTGGGTTCCCGGGGACCGCAGGTGAGGGTGTCGGGGCGGGTCCGTTGACGGCCGCGGATCGGCGCCACGATCGGCAGCCGGTGGACGTGACCCGGGCGGCTTGGTGGGCGTCAGCTCAGGCTGAGGACGACCTTGCCGCGGCCGTGGCCGGACTCGACATCCCGGTGGGCGTGGGCGGCCTTCCGCAGCGGGTAGAGGGCTCGCACGTGCAGGCGTAGGACGCCCGCGGTGTACAGCCGCACGAGATCGTCCAGACGCTCGGCCGAGCGTTGACTGCCGATCCAGCGTGCCCCCGACTCCTTGTAGGTCTCCCTGGCGGTGATGGTGCCCACCCGGTCGGGGGAGGTGACGAGTTCCACCGCCACGCGCAGACCTGCGGCGCCGGCGGCGTCCAGCGCGACGTCGGGTCCGGCCGGCACCAGCGCGCGGATCCGATCGGCCAGGCCGTCTCCGTAGGTGAGGGGGATCGCTCCCAGCGAGCGCAGGTAGTCGTGGTTGGCCTTGCTCGCGGTGCCGATGACGGTGGCTTTGCGGTGTCGCGCCAATTGGACGGCGACCGTGCCCACACCGCCCGCGGCGCCGTTGATGAGGAAGGTGTCGCCTGCGCGGACCCCTAGCGCTTCGATCGCGGTGTGCGCGGCCTGTCCGGCTCCGGGCAGGCCGGCGGCGATCTCCCACGGCATGGATGCCGGTTTGATCACCACCTGGTCGTAGGGGACCACGGTGTACTGGGCGTAGGTTCCCTGGGTGCGGTACCCCAGGACCTGGTCGCCCGGGCGTAGCCCCGTGACGTTGGGGCCCACCTGGTCGATCTGCCCTGCGAACTCGCCGCCGGTGATGTGCGGGAACGCGCTCACCAGGTGGGAGTTGCGACGCCCTGAGCGGATCGCGCAGTCGATGGGCTGCACTCCGGCTGCCCGAACCCGGACCCGGACCTGGCCGGGGCCCGCGTGTGGGGCGGGCAGATCCACCTCCTTGAGTACGTGGGGTCCGCCGAACTCGTGGAACGCCGCTGCTCTCATGTGTGCGCAGTCCTTGGTGTCAGTGGTCCTGACCGCCGGTCGCGGTGCAGGCAACGCACATCGAACCCTCACACCTCAAGTTCGGTCGAGGTCAAGGGAGGGGGTGCGGGGTGTTCGGGGTCCGTGGCTTTCTGCCTGGGTGCACAGGTGCGATCGGGTGTGGGGTGGGGGCGGGTCATCACGGTGGGTGTTCACCGATGTCACGGTCATGCCGATCGGGTGGCTGTCGGGGGGTGGTGTGGTCGTTTCCGGTGACGGTCGACCACAGGAGGCGTTCCTCCTCCGGTGGCGGGATCCCGGGGCAGAACACCTGTGGGTGCGCGGGTGCCCGCCCGTTTCGTCTTCCGGTGGTCATGACACATGGTGACGGGAACAGTGGGGGCCACGCCGAACACGGCTCGCTTGTTCGGCGGCTCCTGCCGGTCTTGTGTTCCCGGGCCGTCTGTGGGTGGTGTACGGCAGAGGGTGTGCCCGAGGGTGAGGGGGGTGCCGTTAACGAACGTGCCACCAGCCGCAAACGGCGGTCGCACCCTGGTCGACCCGCTCGGCGGGGTGAGCGGGCCGTTCCGGCGAGGTCGTGAGTGTCGACAAACGACCGTCTGCCGACTCTGTCGACAGGGATCCCCGCAGTACCCAAAAAGCGTTGGAATCCCGTGTCGAAAAACAACGTCGTCAAACGGTCGTTCCTGGTGGCTTCCGACACATGTCGATCGGCTACGCCCGGGTCTCCACCCCCGACCAAAACCCCGCCCACCAGATCGACGCGCTGATCCGCGCCGGTGTCGCCGAGCGAGACGTCCACGTCGACACCGCCAGCGGCGCGAAGGCCTCCCGCCCCAAGTTCGACTTGGTGATGCAGCTCCTGCGAGAGGGCGACACGCTCAAGGTCACTCGCCTGGACCGGCTGGGGCGCTCCCTGGTCCACCTGGTCACCCTCGGAGCCGAGCTGCGCGAGCGCGAGATCGGCCTGCACGTCGTCGAGCAGGGCATCGACACTTCCACCGCCGAGGATCGCGCCATGTTCGGCATGCTCTCCGTGCTCGCCGAGTACCAGCGCGAGCTGATCGTGGCCAACACCAACGACGGCCTGGCCTCCGCGCGGGCCCGGGGCCGGGTCGGCGGCCGCCGACCCCGGCTCACACCCGACCAGGCCGCACTCGCCCAGCAGCTCTACGACGCCCGGGACAAGACCGTCCAGCAGATCGCCGACCTGTTCGGGGTGCCGCGTTCGACCGTGTACGGGCACCTGGATCGGGAAGGGGTCGTGCTCCGCCAGCCGAAGAGGAGCGCGGCGGAGCGCTCGTAGGCCGCTGCCGAGGCGCCTTCCTCGGAGAAGGGCGCTCGTGGCCGGTTGTGCCGGGTGCCGAGGCCGAAAATCATGGGTATGAGACAATGAAAGTCGCATATCCTGCGACAGGATGTGCGTCATACTGGAGGGCATGGTGATGACACAGCAAGCCACCCCGAAGAAGAAGCGCTCCCCCGTGCCGGTGGCGCACGAGACCGAACGCTTCGCCGAGGCCGCCCGCCGCCCGGGCACGGCCGAGCGCACCGCCCTGGTCGAGATCGTCGGCGCCCCCGCCGAAGGGACACTGTCCATGTCGGCGACCCTGGCCGCTCTGGTCGAAGCGGGCCGCCGGGCCGCCGCCGACAAGGTGCTCGCCGACTCCTACGCCGCCATGGCCGCCGAGCGCACCGATGAGGACCGCGCCGCCCGCGCAGCCATGCGCGGCCGCGTCTCGCGCAGGGGAGCCGAGTGAGCGGCCCCACCCCGGTGCGCGGGCGCCTGTACTGGGCCGACATCGGATTCGGCCGCAAGCCCTGGCTGGTGGTCTCCAACAACCACCGCAACCGCGCCCTGGGCGACTGCCTGGCGGTGCGGCTGACCACCACGAAGAAGGAGCCGCAGCCCACCGTGATCCCGTTGGGCCCGGCCGATCCGCTCGTGGGCTGGGTGCTGTGCGACGAGATCACCCTGCTCTACGGCGAGGATCTGGCCGAGGACGCCGGGGTGTTGAGCTTCGCGACGATGACCTCGGTCGCCGTCGGCCTCAAGGCCGCGCTGGCGCTGTAGACGACCCGGCAGCGGGGACGGCCTGAGCGAGCAATGCCGGGCTGTCGGTGCCGCGACTCCACCAGATCCGCGACGGGCGGCGCTGAGCCCGGCCGCTCACGCGGGTGCGGGACCTTCGGGTGCCGCACCCGCGCCGATGTCCAGCCGCGACCCCAGGTCCAGGTTGACCTCGCCGTAGGGCCGCACGTGGGACCAGAACAGCGGCGTCAGGGCGCGCCGGTCGGCCGGGGTGAGCTTCTCGGCCCATGCGGGTTCGGCGAGCACGTCCTGGAGCATGAGGGTGTTGACGTAGACCAGGGACGCCTGGAGGATCCGCAGGCACAAAGCGGCCATCTCCACCTCCTCGCGCCGGTTGGTGGAGATCTCCCCGCCCTTGCCGTAGTAGATGACCGCGTTCGCGGCGTTCCAGGACTCCACCACATTGAGGCCCTCCTCGATCTCGCGCTGCAACTCGCGCTCGCGCAGGTAGCGGGCCACGAAGCAAGTGCGTTGGGCGCGCCCGATCTCCAGCATCGCCTGATAGGCCGGGTGCGAGGCGGCGCGGGTGAAGCGGGACAGGATCGCCTCGGTGGAGGCGGTCCCCGAGCGGATCGCGGTGGCGTACTTGATGACCTGGTCGTAGTTGTTCTCGATGACGTCCCAGCGGATCGGCCGCGTCATCGCCGGAACCAGGTTCGGGTAGGCGTCCGGCTCGCCGACGTTCGGGCGGTACAGGCGGACGTGGTTGATCTGCTTGATGCGCGGCAGCAGGTCCACGTTCAGCAACCGCGTGATGCCGAACTCGATCTCCGACTGGCCGTGGGAGTCGACGTAGTTGCCCTCCACCTTCATCGCCGTGCCGTGGCGGATGGCGCCCTCCACCATCGCCGCGACTTCGGAAGGCCGAGGCCCGCAGGGTCTGGGAGTGCACGACCACCGAGCCGCGCTCGACGTGCCAGTACACCAGGATCCCCGGCCCCCGTAGCGTGAGTGCCACTCGGTGAACAGGTTCTGGTCCCAGGCCCTAAAGTGCGTGGAGTCGGAGGCCACCACCGTGGAGGAGGCACCCCACAGCCCGGTGTCGCGGGCGGCGAAGGTGGCGTTGGCGATCTCCACGGCGATCTGCCGGGCCACCTCGGGGGTGAGGTAGCGGCGCCGCGCATAGCGGATCTCCTCCTCGGTGTGGCCGTGCGTGCCGCCCGCCACCGCGCGGATCCCGGTGTTGGTGCCATATCCGTAGATGGCCGGCATCAGCTTCTCGGCCAGGACCTCGACCGGCATGCTCCCACCGCCGACCACCGAGGTGACCTGTCTCAGACAGCCGGTGCGCAGGATCGCCTCCTTGAGCATGTCGATCAGCGGCACACCGTCCCACCTGCGGCGGACCTCGCCCTTGATCCGGCGCAGGTTGCGCGGCTCAGGGGAGGCCTCCGGCGCTGCGAACCGGATCGCCCCGGCCTTGCGCTCGGTGATGTCGACCCACTCCAGGCCGGGCAAGGCTGTGTCCAAGGCGCTGAGCTCGGCCTCCATCTCGGCGCGCAGTGCGTGGGTGAAGGCCTTGGGGTCGCGGGGTTTGTGCAGCTCGGTGTAGTGCTCGGCGCGGCGCGTCTCGAAGTCGGCGGGCAGGTCCTCGTCCGGGTTGCGCCACCGGCCCGCTCCGACCACCCACACCTCCTTGCAGCGCAACTGCTCGCGCAGCGCCTGGAAGGTGGCGACCTCGTAGACCATGCGCACCGTGCGGGTGCGGCCGCGCTTGTCGTCGCGGCGCACCACCTCGGCCCACTGGCCCGAGGCGCCCCGGTGTTCGGGGACGTGCTCGCCCAGCGGGTAGTAGGTGGTGTTGCCCGCCTTGGCGTAGCGCTCCACCAGGTCCAAGGCCTCGATGACCGGCCGGTGCGCGGAGTTGTTGGACCGGAACTCCAACACCTGGAGGAGTTCGATCAGGCCGCGCCGGTAGTGGTTGGTGTAGGAGGCCTTGAGCGTGGTCTGCACCGTGCGCCGGTACACCGGCCCCTTGGTCCGGTACTCGTGCACCAGCTCCTTGAGTGTCTGCTCCCCGCCCGTCACCGCGGGGAAGACCACCTCGCGTATCCGCCCGTCGGGGTCGGCCACGGAGACCTCAGCGATGTGGAACAGGATGTTCTCCTTGCCGGTGACCCGCTTGAAGGCGTTGATCAGCTCGTTGGTGACCTTGCGCTCGGCGCGGGCGCCGATGCGGTGCACGGTCGCGATCAGCAGGCCCACCAGCGAGTCGGTGACCTCCCGCTCTCGCTCGGCCGGCAGAGCCGACAGCAGGGTCACCGCCGACTCCGGGGAGCGGCGGCGCAGGTGGGAGGGCGACTCCACCGCCGCCCGCTGCCGCCAGGAGGCCAACACCTTGGGCGCCACGTCGGCGAACAGGGTCGGCGGCAGGCCCATGGAGCGGATCGCGTTGAGCTTGCGGATCTCCCGCAGCATCGACTCCAGGCTGATGTTGCCCGGCATCGCCTTGACCAGGGACAACACCGACTCGACGTCCTCGTCGTCGGCGTCGGTGTCGGTCTCCGAGTCCTGCTTCACCAGGCCCAGCACCCGCTCGCGCAGCTCAGGTGCCAAGCGGGCCTCGATCGTGGTGAACCAGGTCTCCTCGGCACTGCTCAGGGCCGAGCGCACCATCCGCATGACGCGGTCCGGGGTCGGCGGCTCGATGTGCTCGGCGAAGCAGTGCTTGAGCAGCTTCTCGCGTACCCGGTCGGTACTGCGCTCAGCGTGGGCAACGCCTGTGGCCAGCCAGTCGGTGAGCTTGTCGGCGTTGGCGACCCCGCACACCCGAAAGCCCAAGTGGTCGCGGATCTGCTTGCGGTGGTACTCGATTGTGCGCCCGGACCACTCGTGGAAACCGAAGTCGGCGGCGGGCACCTTCACCTGGCGGGCGACGAAGCCGACGACCTCGTCGGGGAACTCGGCCCGGCCGCGGGGGAACCGGCCGTAGCGCGTGTAGTACTTCAGCAGCAGCGCGAACCCCAGCTTCGTCGCGCCGCGCTTGCCTGTCACCAGGTCCTGTTCGTCATCGAGCACGGTCCAGTGTTCGACGAGTTGGTCCATGTCAACCGGCTGGTGTCCCATGGCCGCATCTTGCCGGAAGGCTCTGGTTCGTAGTGGTCAATCACCGGAACTGGTCGCGTTTGCGGCTGGTGACACGTTCGTTAACGGCACCCCTGAGGGGACGACGGGGCGTGTGTCCGGGGTGGGTTCGCTGTGCCGGAAAACCCTTTGACCGCCTTTGGGCGGTGGATGATCATGCCGCCATGGTCGATCACCACTTCTCCCGACCGGAGCTGGCCGAGCTTTATGACTACTTCCACCCTTGGGGTTCCTCGCCCCAGGACGACTTCTATCTCGACTTGGTCATGGACGCCCGTTCGGTGTTGGACGTGGGGTGTGGGACGGGCAAGCTCCTGCGGGTGGCGCGTGAGCGCGGGCACACCGGGCGCCTGGTGGGGTTGGATCCGGCCGAGGCGATGTTGGAGGTCGGACGTCGGGAGCGGGAGGACGTCGACTGGGTTCTGGGTGACCTGGTGCGGGGCCCCTACGGTCAGGGGGGTGCGCTCTTGGAGGGCGGGTTCGATCTGGTCATCATGTCCGGGCACGCTTTCCAGGTGTTGCTCACCGATGAGGAGGTGGGCGCCCACCTGGCGGCGGTGCGGCGGGCATTGGGTGTGGACGGCCGGTTCGTTTTCGAGACTCGTAATCCGGCCGTGCGGGGGTGGCTGGTGTGGAGTCCGGAGCGGGTGCGCACCGTGGACGGTCCCGGTGGGCGCAAGGCCACCTGTGTGCACCGCCTGCGCGGAGTGGAGGGGGATCTGGTCACCTTCACCTGCGACTACACCGTGCAGGGTTGGGAGGAGCCCCGCGGGAGCCGCAGCACCCTGCGGTTCATGGACTCGGGCACCTTGAACGGTTTCTTGGAGGATGCGGGGTTGGGGGTGGACGCCCAGTACGGGTACTGGGACCGCAGCGCGTTGACCGGGCGCAGCGAGGAGATCATCACTTTCACTCGTCCTGTGTGAGCGGTCGCCTCGGTGGGGGTCTGCGGTTCGGTCTCAGGGGCGGGCCGGTGTGTGTTCCCTGGTCGGGGTGAGCAGGTGCTCGGCCATCGCGCGGGCCTGGGTGAGGCGGTCGTCGGTGCCGTCGATGCCGCGGTGGGCGATGGCCCCCTCCAACAGCAGGAAGAGGTGCCCGGCCAGGTGGTCGGGGTGTGGGATCCGTGGGTCCTCGGCGATGAGGTGGCGTAGGCGCTCGCGGACCTGTTCCTTGTGGTGGCGGATGACCTGGTATCCGGGGTGGGTGGGGGGCAGTTCGGCGGCCGCGTTGAGGAAGGCGCATCCTCGGTCGGACATCGGCACGTCGGCGGTGTAGGAGTCGAACACGGTCAGGGCCCGGGGTGGGGGTGCGTTCTTCAGGCGTTGTTCCCAGCGGGTCCACCACTGTTGGTGTCGGTTGCGCAGGTAGGCCGTCACCAGGGTGTCCTTGGAACCGAACCTGTCATAAAGTGTGCGCTTGGTCACACCTGATTCGGTGGCGATGAGGTCCACTCCGACCGCGTGGATGCCGTGGCGGTAGAACAGGGCGGATGCGGTGTCCAGGATTTTTCGGGCTCCGGGTGTCAGTCGCACGTCGCTGTGGTGGTCTTTCACGGCACCTCCTTTGACTTCACAGATCAGTGTACCTAAGGTGGGTGTCACTTCACAGGTCGGTGAAGTTCGTGGGGAGGGCGTATGAGCAGGGTCGTGGACCCCCAAGGGCACCGGAACGCCACGCCCCGACCGGGGGCGTGGACGTCCCCCGCCCCGGCCATGCTGTCGGGTACGCGGACGGTGGGGCTGGCGGCCGCCGGCCTGGCGCTGATAGCCGTGTGCTACGGCTTGGCCCGGTTCGCCTACGGGTTGTTCGTCCCGGCCTTTCGTGAGGCCTTCGACCTGGACGCGGCCACGGCCGGGGCGATCGCCTCGGGCAGTTACGTCGCCTACTGCGTGGGGGTGGTGATCGCCACCCCGCTCACCCCGCGCTTTGGTTCCAAGGTCATGTCCGTGGTCGCCGGGGTGCTGGCCACGGCGGGCACCGCGCTCATGGCGTCGGCCCCCGGAGCCGGGGTCCTCACCCTGGGGGTGCTGATCGCCGGGTCCAGCACCGGCGTGGCCTCGCTGCCCTTGGCCCACGCCATCGCCCACCGGGTCGTACCCCCCTTGCGCAACCGGCTTCAGGCCCTGGTCAACGCGGGGACGGGGCTGGGGGTGGTGGTGTCCGGTCCCGTGGCGTTGTTGGCCCAGGGGCAGTGGCGGCTTGCGTGGGCGGCCTTCGCCGTGATCGCCGCGGTGGTCACCGTGTGGGTCGCGGTGACCGTCCCCTCGGTCCGCCAGGACGTCGCCGGTTCGGCGCCCTCACGGCGTGCGGGACGGTCCTGGCGTGAGTCGCTCCCGCAAGGCTCGGTCCGTCTGGTCGGCGCGTCGGTGACCATGGGTGCCGCCAGTGCGGCGACGTGGACCTTCGGTCAGGACCTGCTCACCACCACCGCGGGGCACGCTGCGTACCTGTCCACCGTGGCCTGGATCGTTCTGGGTGCGTGCGGTCTGCTCGGGGCCTTCGCCGGTGATGCGGCGAACCGGTTCGGGTTGCGCACGGCATGGGTGGTGGCGATGCCCGCCATGGGAGCCGCCACGGCCCTGCTGGCGGTGACCGCGCACTGGTACGTGGTGGCGGTCATCGCCACAGGACTGTTCGGTGGTGTGTACCTCGCCCTGACCGGGCTTTTGTTGGTGTGGGGCACACGGGTCTTCGAGCATCGGCCCGCACGCGGTGTGGGGTTGGCGTTCTTGGCCACCGCTGTGGGGCAGGCCGCCGCCGCTCCGGTCCTGGGTTGGGTCGCCGATCACAGCACCCTTGCCGTGGCGTTCTGGGTCGCCGCCGGGATCGCCGTCGTTGGTGCCTGGTCGCGTCCGTGACCGGTGGGCGCCTTCGGGGTGTGGTCGCAACAGGGTTCGGGGGCTCAGCGGTCGCTG